>JAFKFP010000311.1 GCA_017308185.1 bacterium
GTGTACGTGATCCGTCCCTATGCGGGAAGCGGATATGCCAACCGCGTCAATCACTCATTAGTATACACCCTCTCTCTCTGTTGGCATTAGCGGCCCCGCCCACCGATCCTGGGGCCGCTCCCGCATTACCGCACAGGCAGAAGTACGCTACGATCGGCCTGTGAGGTTGCAATGCGAGATGCAGTGATCCTGGACGCCACAAGGACGCCGTGGGGAAAATTCGGCGGAGCCCTGAAAGACTACCCCGCCGCCGAGCTTGCCGGGCTCGCCATTCGCGCACTCCTGCAGCGCAACCCACAGCTGGCCCCGCGCGTCGAAAGCGTCATCCTTGGCCAGGTCCTCCAGGGCGGGGCCGGCCAGATGCCGGCCCGCCAGGCACTGGTAGCTGGCGGCCTGCCATTCGAAACTCCCGCGCTCCTCGTGAATAAGGTTTGCGCCAGCGGCATGCGTGCCGTCAGCCTTGCCGCCACCCTTATCCGGGCCGGCGAGCATGACCTCGTCCTCGCTGGCGGCATGGAATCAATGTCCAACGCACCCTACTACGACTTCTCTACCCGCTGGGGCGCCCGCATGGGCAACCGCTCCCTCGTCGATGGCATGGTCATGGACGGCCTCTGGTGCGCCTTCGATGACTGCCACATGGCCAACCAGGGCGACGATTTGGCCGCCCAGCGCGAAGTTTCCCGCCTCGATATGGATGAGTGGAGCGTCCTCAGCCAACAGCGCTGGGGCGACGCGTACGCCGCCGGCTATTTCGACCGCGAAATCACACCGGTCCCCAACCGCCGCGATCCATCCCACACAGCCCTCGCCCGCGACGAGAGTCCCCGCCCGAACTCGACCGTCGAGCGCCTCGGCCGCATCCCGCCTGTGTACAACACCCGCGCCATCACCGCCGGGAACGCCCCCGGCGTGAACGACGGGGCTGCCGCACTCGCCGTCGCCACCAGCGCACTTGCCCGTGATACCGGCATCGAACCGCTTGCACAGGTCGTGGCCCATGCCGAAGTCGCAATGCAGCCCCGCGAATTCCCCGTCGCCTCAGCCTTCGCCATCAAGAAGCTGCTCGCCGCGACTGGCCTCACGCTCGACGACATCGACGTCATCGAAGTCAACGAGGCATTTGCCGCCGTACCCCTCATCTGCGGCCAGGAACTCGCATGGGACACCAGTCGGGTGAATCGCCGCGGCGGTTCAGTCGCAATGGGCCACCCAATCGGAGCCAGCGGCGCAAGGCTCGTCATGACAACCGCTTATCAGCTCCAGGAGCTCGGCAGGGGTTATGGCATCGCCGCCATTTGCTCCGGCAGCGGCCAGGGCGACGCCATCCTCTTGAAGCGCTAGGCCTCCTCCGCCCCCGGCGGGCCATCCACCATGCCGTAGAATCCCTGCATGCCACTTCCCGACGCCCTCAGCAACGAAGCCTACTGCTACCTCACCACCACGGGCCGCAAGAGCGGCCAGCCGCGTGAACTAGAGATCTGGTTCGCCGCCCACGGCGAAACCCTCTACCTCATGGCTGGCGGCCGCGAGAAATCGCATTGGGTACGTAACCTCGATGCGCACGCCGCTGCGACGGTCCGTATCGGCCAAATCACCCTCAACGTCACGGCCCGCCGCGTCACCGATCCCATTGAAGACGCCCGCGCGCGCGAACTGCTCCTCGCCAAATATGCGCCGGCCCATCAGGGCGACCTCTCCAACTGGGGCCGCACCGCCCTCCCGGTCGCGCTCGACATCCACTGATTCTGCGCCCCGGCCATCCCCGAGTGAGGTACAATCTCACGCCATGACAGAACTCAAGATCCTCGTCTCAGGTGCGGGCAAAATGGGCCAACAGGTCGCGGCAGCCGTCGCCGCCGAACCCGGCATGTCCGCTGTTGGCTTCGTCGATGGGCTGGCCGCCGCGGGCAACCTGTCCGGGCTTCCCGTTGCCAGCGATGCTGCCGGCGCCATCGAAGCGCTCCACCCTGATGTCATCATCGATTTCTCAAACGCCGCGTGGACGCCAGGCCTCGCACGCATTGCCATCGAACACGGCGTCCGGCTCGTGGTCGGCACCACAGGGCTTCCCGATGACTTCGTCCCGTGGCTCAGTGCCGCCACCAGTCAACGAAAGACCGGCGCAGTCGTCGCCGCCAACTTCGCAATCGGGGCCGTCCTCATGATGCACTTTGCCCGCCAGGCGGCCCGCTTCTTCGACAACGCTGAGATCATCGAGCTCCACCATGACCAAAAGGTCGACTCCCCAAGTGGCACCGCAAAGACAACGGCTGAGCTGATGCGGGGAGCCCGCGAGGCCCCGTTCACACACCCTGTCAGCGAAAAGGAGCCGCTGCCGGGCGCACGCGGCGCAGAATACGGCGGGATTGCCATCCACTCCGTCCGGCTCCCCGGGCTCGTCGCCCACCAGGAGGTCATCTTCGGAGGCCTCGGCCAGACACTCACCATTCGGCACGACACCACCGGCCGCGATTCATTCATGCCCGGCGTTGTCGCCGCGGCACGCGAAGTCATGAAGCTCGACCACCTCGTCGTCGGATTGGATGAACTCTTCGGGCTTCGCTAGGGCGTACGGCGGCCCCGGTGGACGTTCCCCGAAGTCGGCGTGAACGGCGGCGGGTCGCTCGCGGGAAACGACCCCTCGGATGCCAGGTCAACCACGTCGACCTCGCTCTCACGCGCCCTCACAGCCTCGCCCACTTCCCGTACATCCGCGCCATGAGTCGGCGTGAACGAAGGCGGGTCACTCGCCGGAAACGAATCCTCAGATTGCTCTTCCACCACATCAGACTGCCCACCCGGACGCTCGTCCGCTGGCCCTGACCGATTGTCGTCCGACTCCCCCGTACCGCCTGAAGGCGTAAACGATGGAGGATCGCTCGCAGGGAACGAATCATCTGACTGCATATCTACTGTGTGAGTCTCAATGGGCTCGACGGCGTCCGCCGCATTCGACGTGCCACGCCTCAACCGTAACTGGGCCCTGCGCAGTAGCCACGGGACGGAAACAGCCATTGGGTCACCTCCCCACGATGGTCCGTGCTTCCAGCGTACCCCACTGGCAGGCGCCTGTGGGTATAGGGGCGATCCTTTGCGTGACGTGAAACAGCAACGTAGGATGCCCTTGTACCGCCGACCATTCCCAGGCGGCGAGTCGATCGGGGGTTTCTGTGCAGGTTAGCGAGGGCATCTATCAACTGTTGACGCCGTTCCCAGAGTTCTCATTCGAGGATGCGAAGATGCTCAGGCGTCAGCTCGAAGAACACCCGCGGGTAACCAAAGGCCTTCCCTACGTGCTCCCGTACATGATCAAGCGTGGTGGCGATACCGTGCTCGTCGACTGCGGCTGGAACACCGATAACGCATACCAAGCACTCGAAGCTGGTATGCAAGAGCACGGCTCCCATCCCACCGAAATCCAAAAACTCATCATCACCCACGTCCATCCCGACCACTACGGCATGGCCGGCCGCCTCAAGCAGATCGCCAGTTGCGACGTCGTCCTTCACGAGAAAGACGCGGAGGTCATCACCGACCGCTACCTCGCCCCCAAGCAACTCACCGACAACATGTCCGGATTTATGTCGCTCAACGGCGTCCCCGAGCTCAACGCGCCAACCATGGCCCGCGGCTCGATGGGCATGATCGACCGCGTCGCCGCCGTGCCCGCCGATACCGAAGTCAAGGGCGGCGAGATGTTCAAGGTCGGCGATTTCGACTTCCAGATCATCTGGACCCCCGGCCATTCTCCCGGGCACATCTGCCTCTACGAGCCGAACCGCAAGATCCTCCTCACCGGTGACCATGTGCTGCCCACCATCACACCCAACGTGTCTATCCATACGCAGACACACGGCAGCCCCCTCGGCGATTACATGCGTTCACTCGAAAAGCTCGTCGACCTCGACGTTGAACTCGTCCTCCCCGCGCACGAATTCGAGATCCGCGACCTCAAAAAGCGGCTCCGCGAAATCGAAGACCACCACGAGATCCGCCTCGAAGAGATGGTCAACTGCGTCGATGCCGGCGGCTCAACCGCGTGGGAGGTTGCAGGCCGCGTAAAGTGGGCCACGGGCATGCTCGCCGATTTCGAACCGTTCATGCAGCGCGCCGCTGTCGGCGAAACGCTCGCGCACCTCGAGTACCTGTTCGAACTCGGCCGCCTCTCGAAGGTGATGCGCGGCAAAACCCTCTACTGGCTGCCCGTCTAACCACGGACGATCGAAAGTATCCGGGGCTGCCCGGCGCCGGCCCCGCTAAGTCCCGGCGGGCCCGACGAAGCTGATCGGCAGCCCCAACGCGCTCTGCCCCAAAGACATCACTAACTCGTCCGTCTTCCACGCCATCACGTTGCCGCCCACCATGTCGCGGAAGATACGTTCGAGCGGTCGGTTGCGCACGTAGGCGTGCGCGCCGCAGACGCGCATCGCCCCCTGCGAAATCTCCTCACTCATCCGGCGCAAGTGGTACACCGTCCGCACCAACTGCCGCACGAACAATTGGGCAGTTGGAAACGGCTCGTCCAGCCGCCGGATGAGGTCATACAGCACGATCCGGCCCGTCTCCAGCCAGTGCTCCATGTTTCCAATGCCGTACTGTGCCCACGCCTGTTCCGCCCGGAACCCGGGAGTAGGCCCCAGCGGGCTCGCCGGCCCCGCGAGGTAACCATGCCGCTGCGCGACATACTCCACCGTGAAATCGAACGCCGCCTGCGCCAGGCCCAGCCATATCGCCAGGATGCCTAGCGCCCCCCGCGTGCGGTTCTGCACTCTTCGGGATCCGCATCTCCTCAACCAGCACATCGTGGCTCGCCGTACCGCGAAGACCCATCGCGTCCCAGTTATGAAGGACATTGATGCCCTGCGTCGAAAGCTCCGGAAGCGTCACCACAAAATCCGGGTCGCCACCCTCATGCTGGATGAGGCCTCCGATGATCGTGTACTTGGCGCCATCGCTTCCTGAAGCGAATCCCGACTTGCCATTGAACACCACCGCGTCGCCCTCATCCCGCACCGCATAGCCCGACCGGCGGTTATCCACCTCCGTAGTCGGCACCGAACCCGGCGCACAAATCAGCACGTTGTTGGTGGCGATGTCGCGCAGCACTGTGTCGCGCCGCGGAAACGGAGGGAACGCCGCAATGAAATCCGCCACCAGCAGATGCATGTTGAGCACAACCGCCGTGGACCCATCTCCATACGCGATTTCCTCAATGATGCGCATCTGCGCTTCCGCTCCAACTGCGCGCCCGCCGAGGGCCTCAGGCAGCGTCATCCCTGGCACGCCAAGCACTCGCAGGTCCGCCATGTTCGCATGGGGAAAGCTGCCGTCTCGGTCGATCGCTGCGGCCCGCCCAACAAACGTCTCCCGCGAGAGCTTCGTCACCGCCGCCAGCAGTTCCTTCTCCCATGATTCCACAATCCTGCTCCTTGGCTATGTCATCGGGCATGCCGCCCTCGGCACTACCGAAGGGCATTCGTTATATGCCGCCCGGCTAGCCTAAACCCCACCAGGCGTTGGCCCAATGCACCAATACGTCCCAAATCTGCCATTCGCTCTACGACTGCGAGAAGCGACAGCCAGGCTCCGGCTACTTCGCCGCCACATCCACACGCGGTAGGGTCATCCCCAGTACCCGTTCAAGTTCGTCGATGGCACTCGTCGTGTGGTCGACCTTGATCGTGGTCATGCCGAGCGCCCGCGCGCCCTTCAGGTTCGCCCCGAGGTCATCCAGGAACACCGCCTCGTGAGGCTCGACCCCGACCATCTCACAGGCAATCTCGAAGATCCGCGGCTCCGGTTTCCGCGCTCCCACGATCGCCGATTCCACCACCACTTCGAACAGGCTGTGCGCGTCCAGACCTGACGTGCGCCGTTGCGTCGGCTCATCCCGCGCGACGTTGTTCGTAATGGCCGCCAGCTTGTAGTGCGGCCGCAACGCCTCGACCACCGCGAGCATCTCTGGCCGCGGCTCAAACCCCTTGAAGAACCAGTCCATGAACACCGAACCCGTCGCCATCGTCCCGCAGCCGCGCACATGTGCATCGAAGGCAGCTGCAAAACCGTCGCGGTCCAGTTCACTCCGCTCAAAGCACGACCACGGCCCGTCCTCAGGCCCGAAAATCGCGAACCGTGTCTCGTCCGGGATCGCGTTCTCCGTGCAATAGTTGATGATGCGCGTCACAGGCGAGACGGTCAGTACGCCGCCGATATCGAAGAGCACCGCGCGATAGGCCATCAGTTCACGCCCAGCTGTTCACGGATGAAATTGCAGATCTCAAGCGTCGGTCCCTCGCCCTGGAGCGAGTTCTGCATCTTGTTGATCGTCACCGCCACCGATAGTCCAACTTCGGGGTCGGCGAACGCGATCGAACCTCCCGCGCCCGGGTGGCCAAACGCCGTGCGCCTCGGGCCGGTCGCACCGCTCACCCCACCGACAGCACCGCCATTCATGAACCCGATGCTCTTCGGAATTGCCATGAACAGCACCCGGTCGGGCGTATCCACCTGCACGGCGCTCATGAGCGCGATGCGCTCGGGCGAGACCAGCCGCACGCCATCGATCTCGCCGCCGTTCGCGAGCGCGCCGTACATTTTCGCGAGGGATCTCGCGGTGAAATGTCCGTTGGCGCTGGGGATGCACGCTTTGCGTACTGCCATGTCGTTGAAGTTCAAACCGCTGTTGGGCGGCATCGCCTTGAAGAAGTCGTGATCCGGGGGAAGCTGCGCCATCGGGCTGGCCTTCCGCTGTTCCTCCGAAGGCGGCGGGGCCGTCTGCAGCGAGGCCAGCCGGTCTTCGAGGCCCTCGGGGATCCCCACGAACATTGAATCACCGACACCGAGCGGTTCCGCGATCTCCTCCCGGATGACATCCTTGATGTGCCGGCCGCTGGCGCCCTGCACAATCCCGCCTACCACCCATGCATAGGTGAGCGCGTGGTATCCCGTAGCCGTTCCCGGTTCCCACGCCGGCGCGAGGTTCGCGATGTAGTCGATGGCCCGGTCCCAATCGAGCATGACCTCTGCCGCAGGCGCTGCGTGCAGGCCGGCCTGGTGACTCATCGCCTGGGCCACAGTGATGCCAGCCTTGCCATTCGCTGCGAACGCCGGCCAGTACTTCGCCACCGGCGCCTCGTAGTCGATCGCTCCGCGGTCCGCGAGGATGTGCAGCGCAGTTGCCGCCACACCCTTCGTCGTCGAGAAGCAATTGAAGAGCGTGTCCGCCTCTACCATACGATGGTCGCCTGGGCCCATCTCTCCCGCCCACGCATCAACGACCATCTCGCCATTCTGGTAGGCGCACACCTGCACGCCGATCTGGTTACCTTCCGATACCTGGCGCCGGATCAGTTCTTCGACCCTGGCGTTCAGTGTCGTTTCAGTTGTTGTCATGCAGCTGCTCCCGGTGTGGATGCCCCATCATACATGCGTCGAATTGCGTGCGGCCAAGCCGTTGAACATACAACTCAGGCGGCGCCTGTCAGTTCGCGGATCCGATTGCACAGTTCGATCGTCGGCCCCTCACCGGGCGCAGAGTTCTGCATCTTGTTGATGCAGATAGCCACCGAAAGCCGCCCCTCAGGGTCACAGAACGCAATTGACCCGCCCGCGCCCGGGTGCCCGAACGCACTCCGCCGCGGCCCCATCGGTCCCGCCCCGGCGCTCGACCCCCCGAACATGAATCCGATACCTTTTGGGATCGGGGCCATCAACACCCGATCCACGTCCTCGGTCATCAACCGCTGCATGTGCGGGATACGCGTCGCCGGGACGAGTTGCACGCCATCGATCTCGCCCCCGTTCGCAAGCGCCGCGTACATCTTTGCCAGCGCACGGGCCGTGAAGTGCCCGTTGCCCGAGGGTAGGCACGCCTGCCGGAACGGCATCTCATTGAAGTGCGGCCACATAGGGGGCGGCATCGCCTTGAACATATCGTGGTCCGCCGGTATCGGCGCACCCTCGCCTGCCGGCGCGATCTCCAGTGTCGTCAGCCGTTCCTCAAGTCCATCCGGAATCCCCACGAAGAACTCATCCGCAATCCCCAGCGGCTCGGCAATCTCCTCGCGGATCACATCCTTGATATGCCGGCCCGTGGCGCCCTGCACAATGCCGCCCACGATCCACCCAAACGTCACAGCGTGGTACCCGGTCGCCGTGCCCGGCTCCCATGCAGGCACGCCCTGCTCCATCCGGCGGATGCCCGCGTCCCAGTCCGTGATGTGTTCCGGCTTGAACGGTGACGGCATCGCGTGCAGCCCTGCCTGGTGGCTCAGAGCCTGCGCCACCGTCAGCCGCTCCTTCCCGTTCGGCGCGAACTCCGGCCAATAGGAAACGACCGGGGCGTCGTAGTCGATCTGCCCCTTCTCAGCCAGGATGTGCACCGCCAACGCGGCCACGCCCTTCGTCACCGAAAACGAGCAGAACAGGCTGTCCGCTTGCACCGGGCGCGGATCCTCCGGGCCCATCACACCGGCCGCAATATCCACGACTGGCTCTGATCCCTGGTAGACACCCACCTGGATGCCTATCTGCCGGCCCGAAGCCAGCTGTTCTTCCACGAGGTCACGAATGCCGGACTGAACAGTGCCGGAAGCTAGCGTCATGACGGCCCTCTCAACAGTGAATTCGACGATATCCTAGCGGGTCGGCGCTTGCTGCGCTGGCATCGGCTGCCTGGCGCCGGCCGCATCCTCAGAAGTGCTTGTTCCGCAGGTGGACTGTGAGTTGCTCAAACTCAACATCCTGCCCATCGCGTATCTGCCGGATCCGGCTCGCGAGAGCACCTGCGCGCTTCGGTGTGAGGTCAGTCAGTTCCTCCGCCGCACGCAGTTCGGCCTCGGGGTCTCGGTGCCACCATCGAAAATTCATGATTCGATGCTAGCACACCCGCGACCCGATATTTCCTACAGTCCCTTCCACGCCTCCAGGCGCTTCAGCCCTTCCTCCATCCGGTCGTCCGGGGTCGTGACGCTCAGACGGATGTAGCCCTCACCCTGCTCCCCGTAGCCGCGGCCCGGCGTCACCACAACCGAGCAATCCTCGATCAGCCGCGCCGCATAGTCCGCGCTCGTGATGCCGTCTGGGAGCTTCGCCCACACATAGAGCGATGCCTTCGGCGTATCCACCTCGAGCCCAATCTTGCGCAGCACCTCAACCATACGGTCGCGCCGCCGCTGGTAGATCCGGTTGTGCTCGTCGACACAATCCTGTGGACCGTACACGGCTTCGATCGCCATCCGCTGCACAGCCTGCGGGATACCGCTATCGATGTTCGACTTCACCCGCATCAGCGCATCCACCATGTCGCCATTGCCGACCACCATGCCGATGCGCCAGCCGGTCATGTTGTAGATCTTCGACCACGAGTTGAACTCCACGGCCACGTCCCGCGCACCCGGTACCTGGAAGATCGAGAGCGGCTTATAACCGTCGTACGCCACGTCGCAGTACGGGTTGTCGTGCATGATCGCCACGTCGTACTTCTTCGCCCACGCCACTGCTCGCTCGAAGAAGTCGAAATCGGCCACGGCGCCCGTAGGATTGTTCGGATAGTTGAGCCAGATGAGCTTCGCCTTCTCCGCGACATCCGCCGGGATGGCATCGAAATCGGGCTTCCAGCCACCGTCTCGCGTGCACGGCACTTTGTAGCTGGTGCCGCCCGCGAACATCGTGCCAATCTCGTAAACCGGGTAGCCAGGGTCTGGCACGATGGCGATGTCTCCCGGATCGATGAAGCACAGCGCGATATGGCCAATGCCCTCCTTCGAACCGATCAGCGGCAGCGTCTCGCGATTGGGGTCGAACTTCACTTCGAAGCGCCGCTCGTACCAGTCCGAGATCGACTGCCGCAACTCCGGCAGGCCCTCAGATTCGGGGTAGCGATGATTCGCAGGGTCATCGGCGGCGCGATGCAGCGCATCCATGATGTGCTTCGGCGTCGGGATGTCCGGGTCGCCGATAGCGAACGTCACAATGTCGTGGCCTTCAGCGCGGCGAGCGGCGATCTTCTTCGAAATCTCGGCGAACAGATATGGAGGCAGAGCCTCGACGCGGCGTGCGAGTTGCATGCTTCAATCCCCGGGTTAGTTCTGGCGGTGTCGCTGGCGAAAACGGCGTTTGGTGCGGATCGTTTCCGTCCCCTGCGGCACGATCGAGATAGTACCATCAACTTCCAACACGGCCATCTTCACCGCCTCCAACGAAGCTAACCCGTGCTCGCGCATCGCCTCTTCCAGCTCGTTGATATCGATCTCTTCACGTCGCAACGCCTCCGTCTGCAGTTGGCCATCTGCGATGAGTACCGCCGGGTTGCCCTCTACCACGCGCCGCAGAAACGGTATCCGCTCGCGCACCCGTGCGAGGCCCATATTCCCCGCCAGCAGCACGGCAGCTGCGATCAGCCCTCCCACCAGTGACGTGTCCGGCCCGACCATCGCGTTCTGCACCGCGTTCGCAATCAGCAGGATGAGGACGAGGTCGAACGGCGCCATCTGCCCGATCTGCCGCTTGCCCGTGAGCCGGAACCCGATCAGCAGCGCAACATACACCACCAGCGTGCGGATGATGATCTGCCACCACGGCGTGCCGAAATCGAACACATGCGGAGTGTAGGGCGCGCTCTCAGCATGCACACCCCGTCAGGGGCGTCACCAATCGCTCAGCCTTCCAGCCACTCCGCATCGAAGACACGCACCGCCGGGCCGGTCATGAACACCGAGCCTTCGCCATCCCATTCGAGCACGAGGTCGCCGCCGGGCTGCGAATCGACCAGCCGGTCGCCCGTGAACCCCCGCAGCCGCGAGGCCGCAGCCACCGCCGTCGCGCTCGTCCCCGATGCCAAGGTGATCCCGCTCCCCCGCTCCCACACGCGATGCTTCACATGCTCCCGGTCGATCACCTGTACGACCTGGAAGTTCACCCGGTTCGGGAACAGCGCAT
>JAFKFP010000406.1 GCA_017308185.1 bacterium
AGCAGATTCCGTCGCCGCCGAAGTGCGCCTCTACAATCCATTGTTCGCCGATCCGGAGCCCGACATCAGCGACTTCGCCGCCGCCATCAACCCGCAGTCCCTCGAAGTCCTTTCCGATTGCCGCGTCGAGAGTGCGCTGGCCAGACGCAATGACGGGCAGGCCGTGCAGTTCGAGCGCCAGGGTTACTTCTGCGCCGACACGGATTCCACGCCGGAGCGTCTCGTGTTCAATCGCACGGTCGGTCTGCGCGATAGCTGGGCGAAGGCGCAGGCGGCAACGTCCAGTCGTTAAGGCTCTGCGCAGAAGAGGGAGGCGTGGGCATTTGCGAGTGACGCGATGACCGACAAGAGCCCGTCGACGAAGATCGGACGAGCGCGTCAAGGGCAAGATCCCGCACTCTTGCGCCGCCTTCTGCGCGCGAAGGACCGGATGGATGCGGCCTCGCACGAGGACTGGCCTATCCCGCGGCTCGCGCGCGTGAGCGGCGTCTCCGAAGCACACTTCGCGCGATCATTCAAAGAGGCGTTTGGCGTTCCGCCGCATCGCTACCTGCTCACGCGCCGCTTCGAGCGGGCTGCAGCGTTGCTACGCGATACCGACCTCCCGATCACCGAGATTGCGTTCCAAACCGGATGGAACAGCCTGGGTTCATTCGGCCGGACATTCCGCGACGTCACCGGCGAAAGCCCAGGCGAACTGCGAGCACGCGAGAAAGCCGCTTCGTATCAGCCCGAACAGGTGCCGGCCTGCTTTCTCAGTGCTGCTCACCGGCCCGATCTCACAATCGCAGTTTCGGAGAAGCGGCGGCAGGAGGCCGACGATAATGTGAACGGACCCGAAGAAATGGAGGTCCCATGAGCCAAGGTGTTCAAGTCGTCGGTCTGTACGTTCGCGATCAGGACGAAGCCCTGCAGTTCTATGTCGAGAAGCTCGGATTCTGCGTTCATACGGATGTGCGCAACGGCGACTATCGCTGGCTGACCGTGCAGCATCCGGAGCAGCCCTCAT
>JAFKFP010000407.1 GCA_017308185.1 bacterium
AGACGCACTCGTATTTGAGGCTGCGCCACAGCCGCTCGATGAAGACGTTGTCCATCCAGCGGCCGCGCCCGTCCATGGAGATGCGGATGCCGGCATCCTTCAACGTGGTGGTGAAGGCGAAGCTGGTGAACTGCGAGCCCTGATCGGTGTTGAAGATGTCGGGCCTGTCTCGGTGCGAGCCGCCGCCAAGTGCTGTGGCGGGTCGTGTTGCCGGCGACGGTGCCCGCCATCCTGGTCGGCATGCGAGTGGGCATGGGCTTCTCCTTCATGAGTGTCGTGGCGGCCGAGATGATCGCGGCCAATGAAGGGGTCGGTTTCCTGATCTACAATGCGCGCCTATTCTTGAAGACAGCCAATGCTTTTGCCGGTATCCTGACGCTTGGCGTCATGTGCCTGCTTGCCGATTTCGTATTCCGGATGATCGCACGCAAGCTCTTCGCCAAGCACGCCCTGCCGTTCTAGGGACACGCGATGGCGTCCGGTCAGAAGTGCTCCGACAAGATGAAGGTACTGAAAGCCGCGGCTGATCCCAAGCTGCAGCCGTTCGCCGGCCAGGAGGTCGGCGGCGCCCGCGTCCTCGGCCATGTAGAGCGGATTCTCGTAGCGCATGTCGATCACGCCGGTGCCGATCTCGATCCGGCTGGTGGCGGTGCCGATCGCCGCCAGGAGCGGGAACGGCGCCGCATGCTGGCGCTGGTAGTGGTGGACGCGGAAGAAGGCGCCGTCGATCCCGATCTCCTCCGCCGCGACGGCCAGCTCGACCGCCTGTCGCAACGCCTCGCCCCCGCTCTGGGTCTGCGAACCCGGCGCGCCCGACCAGTGCCCGAAGGAGAGGAAGCCGATGCGCTTGCGATGCGGAGGGTCGTCAGTCATCGGCAGATCTTCGCAAGCCGCCAAGGTCGGCCCCTTCGCGGCCCCGCCCACCGGAGGGTGTCGACTCGGCAGACGACGCCTCAGGCGCCGTGGACGATGAAGACGCTGCGGTGGCTGTGGTGGGCGACGGCGCCGG
>JAFKFP010000408.1 GCA_017308185.1 bacterium
AGCGGGCGACGATGGCGAGGCAGTCAACCGATGGCTTGCGCAGCGCAGCGTATTCGCCTCGGTCATCCGGCCCGTGCGCCAGGGCCTCGAGGATGTGTTCTTCGAACTCACCGGGGATGAGTCGCATGATTGATGCACTTCGGGCCGAACTCTTCAAGGTGTCGCGGCGCCGCATGACCTACATCTGCTTCCTCGTGGCCATCGGGCTCGTGCTCCTCTTCTACATCATCCTCTGGCTGCGTGTCCGCCAGGGCCCCAACGATACCTTCCGTGGATACGCCGAATGGGTAAGCCTCCGCGCAGGACTCTCGTTCCAGAACGTCGTCCCCTATGGGTTCGCGCTCGAACGCTTCTTCGTCACGCTCATGGCCGTCATCTTCGCCGGCACCATGGTCGGCAACGAATATGACTGGCGCACTGTTGGCGTGATCGCCAGCCGGGGAGTCCAACGCTGGCACTTTCTCGCCGCGAAGTTCATCTCTGGCATCGTGTTCGCGTTCATCGCTGTGACGATCTGCTTTCTGGTCGCGATCGCTGCCAGTCTCTGGTTCACGAACCTCTACGGATTGAACTACGGCGCCATCGATGGAGCATGGTTCGGACACGCCATCGTGAGCCTACTTCGCACCGCGTTCGTCGTGATGCCGTTCGTCCTGATGGCGATCTTCTTCGGCATCTTCCTGCGTTCCGCAGGGCAGGCGGTGGGCGCGGCGCTCGGCTTCTATTTTAGCGAAGGCATCTTCACGGGCCTCCTCACGAGCGCGCACGGGTGGCTTTCCCACATACCCGAAGCGCTCTTCAACCTCAACGGTGACGCCATCCTCCGCCTCAACGGCAGGATCCCCGGGAACGACACCGGGCTGTTCTCCAGCACCACCAGCATCCCGGCATGGCGTGCGTTCATCGTGCTCGGCTGCTGGCTCGCGATCTTCGTCGTCGCGGCCTTCTGGCGTTTCCGCACCCGCGACATCCAGGAATAGGACTGAGCACTCAGGACTCAGGACTCAGC
>JAFKFP010000409.1 GCA_017308185.1 bacterium
AGGAGCAATCCCGGGAGTGTCACTGTCCCCTCCCGCAGGTCACTCCCTGCGGGTTTGCCCATCACCGTTTCTTCGCCGGTGAAGTCGAGTACATCGTCGACAATTTGGAAGGCCATCCCGAGGTTATACCCGTAGATCCTCAGTGATTCCTGCACCGAGCCCTCACACCCGGCGACCACGGCGCCACCTTCCGTGGCGGTGGAGAACAGCGAGGCCGTCTTTCCGCTGATGCGCCAGAAGTAGTTCTGGATGTCCTTGCCCACGTCGAAGGCTGCCGCGTCCTGGTCCAGTTCGCCGCTCGTCATTTTCATCAACGCCTGTGCGAATAGCCGCGTGACAGGGATGCTGTCCGTACGTGTCACGAGCTCGGCTGCGTTCGCGAACATGTAGTCGCCAAGCAGTACCGTAAGCGCGTTATCGAACACGGCGTTCGCGGTTGGCCGTCCGCGCCGGCTCTCCGCACCGTCCACCACATCGTCGTGCACGAGGCTCGCTGTATGCAGCAGTTCGATTGCAGCACCCAGTGGCACCAACTTGTTCAGGTTGTAATCACCGAACGTGCCTGCGAGGAGCACGAGCGCCGGCCGCATGCGCTTGCCGCGGCCTTCGAGCGCGTGGTCGAGCATGCCCTTGAGCGCCGGGATCTCGACCCTTTTTGTCGCTTCCAGCAGGTCCTCCACCAGGATCATGTCTTCCATGATTGGCCCGTAGATACCGGGAAGGGTCGGGCTCACGACCATGCGGGTACCCTCGAAAGCGCAAATACGCGGCGCGCGGTGTCTGTCGTCGCCGACGCAATCCGCGATACAGGCTCGTTCCGTGCAGCGGCAATCGCCTCGACAGCTGACCGTACGTGCAGAGGCTCGTTCTGCTTGCCGCGCATGAATTGGGGCGGCAGGTATGGGCTGTCAGTCTCAACCACGAGTGCATCCAGGGGCAGGCCCACCGCCATGGCACGCGTATCGTCGTTCTTCGGGTAGGTGATGGTGCACGCAATCGAAACAACGA
>JAFKFP010000208.1 GCA_017308185.1 bacterium
GGTCAACGGCCTCAAGGATGACAACGCCGCGCTCCGCTCTCAGCTGCAACAGGCGGCGAGCGGCACGAACGGCAGCACGGGCCTCGTCGCCGCGCTCCTGTCTCCCGGCAGCGTCATGGCGCCCATCACCGCCAGCAGCGGGGCGCCCGCCGGCCGTCTCATCTGGAACGATGGGCAACAAAAGTGCTGGCTCGTCTTCGACAAGCTCACGCCGCCGCCACCTGGCGAGACCTACCAGCTCTGGGCCCGCTCCGATGACGGCAGGGTCTGGAGCCTCGGCACCTTCACTACCGATACCACCGGTGTCGCGCAATACACCGCAACCGTCGGGAACGACATCGCGAGTTACTCCGCCGCCCTCGTCACGCTCGAAAAGGCAGGAGGCAGTGACGCGCCCACCTCGCAGCCGGTGTACCGGGCAGACCTCTCCAACGCCGAATCCGAGTACCGCTAGGCCGGGACTACCCGTGTCGCGGTTCACCCTTCCCGTGGAGCGCGCTAACGTCTCTCTATGGAGCCTGCGCGCGGAAGCCCGCTATTTCTCGTGGTGCGCCCCAACGACGCGCGCCACGCACCGCGTTCGCTACGCGCCGCCGTTGAGGCGGCGGGCGTCCCATTCGCGTTTGAGCCCGTCCACGGCCTGCTGGATCTGCCTCGAGCCATCGACGAGGCACTTGCCGCCGGCCACGCCGACCTCGCCATCGCCGGTTCCGATGCTGCTTTCTCCCGCGCCGCCGATGTGCTCCTCGCGCGTGGCGCCGCCCGCGAGGTACGGCTCGCCGTCATCCCGGCCGGCCTCTCGCGTGATATCGCCGTCTCACTCGGCATAACCTCGCTTTCAGCCGCTGTGGCGGCAGCGCTCAGGGGTAGTCCCCACCCGCTCGATGCCGGGCGTGTACATGCCGGCGATGGCGCTGCTGCGAGTCACTTCGTCGTCGCGGCGGGGGCAGGCTGGCTTCCGCCGCCTGCATCCGAGGTGGCCGCGCCCATGCGCCGTCTCTCGCGCGACCGTGGCCGCATCATCACCGCCGCCCTGCGGCTCGCGAAGTCGCCTTCGCGTTCGTTCACCCTTTCTATCGACGCGCTCGAACACGATGGCCGCTACAGCGCTGTCTCCATCCATAACTTGCCCCGATGGCAGGGCGGCCTCGTCGCAGCCCCCGGTGCGTCACCCAGCGATGGCCTCCTCGACGTTCTCCGCTGGGGCGTAAGCAGCCGCCGCGGCCTGCTCAAGGCGATTCGTGGCCAGGCCGAAGGCGGCCATCACGTTGTCCACGAGGGCATCGAACGTTCGCCGGGCCGCGTGATCGAGCTGTCATCCCCCCGGCCGACCACGTTGTTCGCCGATGGCCGCCCGGTGGGCCCGTTACCTGCACGTATCGAGTCCCTGGCCGGAGCCCTTACCGTCCTCGCCCCGCCCGATGCATAGCCTCGCGAAACCCTGTAAGGAACCATGCCGCAGCGGCTGGCGTCTATTCTGTATCATGGACGCGCGGGGTTGTGCGCACCGCAGGCGGTCATCGCCCATCACGCCTTGCGGGCACGGCGGACGAAAGGACGATGGAGATGGATGGTGCTCCGGATTCGGAGCTTCTTTCGCGCGCGGCTGATGGCAGCGATTCGGCATTCGCCACGCTGATCGATCGCTACGCTCCACCTCTGTACGACTTCGCAGCGCGCCTCACGCGTGACCGTGACGAAGCGTTCGAGGTGGTGCGCGAAACGTTCCTCGTCGCCCTGCGGGATATGCGCACGCATGACGTCATACAGCATCCGCGGCCCTGGCTGTTCTCGCTTGCCCGCGCCAATATTCTCGCGATCGTCGACGGGTCGCCGCGAGCCAGCCACATGCTCGAGGGCCGCGGCCAGGACGCCGAAGCGCTTGACCGGGTCGAAGCGTCGCGCCTGCAACCGGAAACCGATCTCGCCGTGGCGAATGCCATGGCGCCGATCGCGTGGGAATCGGCCGCCATGCTCGAAACGCGTCAGCTCGGCATCCTCCTGTTGCTGCTCCGCGAACGCCTTCCCGCCGAGCAGGCCGTCGAAGTTTTCGGCATCCGTCCCCAGAACGCCGCCGTCATCCGCCCCCGCATCGAACGTGCCGCCGAAGACAACGCGTGGGCACTTTTCGTCCTCCGCGATCCCTCGCGCCGCTGCGCCGGCCTCGATGCGATGCTCGGCAGCGACTCAGGTCCTCTCACGCCGGTAGCCAGGCGCGCAATCTCGCGCCATACCGCCTCGTGCCCTCTGTGCGGCGATACACGCGCTTCTTTGCCACGGTTCACCGCCATGCTCTCCGCACTGGCGCCAGTCGAAATGCCCCCGGCCGACGCGGCCAGCCTGCGCGACGGCTTGCTCGCCGAATTTGCCGCGGCCCAGCCTCCACCCCCGCTTCCGCCGCCGCCCATCGCACTGCTACCGTCGCCGGGCCCACGCTGGCCGCGCGTGCTCGCCGCCTTTGCCGGCCTTGCCTGCGTAGCCGGGTTGCTCGGGGGATTGCTGCTTGTACCGGCCAGCCCGATAGCACTCACGCGCGACCGCGCCGCCCGCGATGCTCCGATCGTTGTCATCCCGGCCGACGCCACGCCCCACATCATATTTGTCACGCCAACGCCGGGCCCGCCCACGGCCAGCCCCACACCCCTGCCCTCCGCGACGCCCTCGTCAGTCGCTGCTACCCATCCCGGCGCCGGTGGCGCGACGCCCGTACACCAGGCGACCGAGGCTGCGTCACCATCTCCGACCCCGACGCGTACCGCGACGGCAACCCGTACACCGCCGGTCACCCCAACACTGACACCGCCTTCGCCCACGCCCGATGGTACGGAATGTACCCCCTCGCTCAGCACCAACGTGCGGCAGGTGAACGTCACCGGCGGGAGTTCGAGTTTCACGGTGTTCAATAGCTTCTGCCGGGCAGTGCAATACAGCCTCAACGTGGCAACAGGCAGTTCTTGGCTGCAGCTCCAGCAGCAATTCGGAACACTGCAGCCGGGCGAATTCGCAACCATCGGCCTCACCGTCGACAAGGCCGCCCTGCCAGAAGGCGTCACCACCGGCGCACTCTCGCTCACCTGGGTCGATGGCAGCCTCACTATCCCCGTCAGTGTCACCGTCAGCGGCGGCGCGCCGATTGTCGGGCCTGTGCAGGCCACCTGCGGCCCCAAGAATCAAGCCAACTTCTTCACCGCCCGCGTCATCGATGACTACGGTGTCAAGACCGTCAGCCTCACCGTCGTCGCAGCCGGCGGAGACTCGACGGTCATCCCCATGACCCTCGCGAGCGGAGACGCGCAGGCGGGCAGCTGGACCGCCGAGCCCACCGGGCCTATCACCTCCTACTCAATTGCCGCCATCGATGCGGCGGGGCACACCGGCGTCTACCCCGGGACATGCACAACAAGTGAGTGATTAGTCATTCAATTTGAAGCAGGCGCTCTCAACAGGTAGACTGCGCGTATTCATATTCCGAGGGGATCGATGCCGGAGAATGCCATGCCCGCTTTCCCATCCGTAGAGTGGTTCCAGACTGCTGCCGACACGCTGAACAAGTCCGATAGCTTCAAGCGCCTCGGCACCTGCGACTGCGAAATGGGCGTCCAGGTGGACGACGACTTCTACGAAGTCGATTTCGAGGCTTTCGAAGTGAAAGAGGTGAAGAAGATCGATGCTACCCGCGCCGGCGCGCTCGACTTCACCCTCGTCCAGCCATACGACGAGTGGAAGGCCATGATCCAGGACATCAAGAAGAATGGCCGCGCCACCCATAACTTCACGCTCAACTCCCTGGACCTCCAGAGCGACCGCGAATTCGCCGTCGGCAAGGACTACAACCGCCGCGACGCGTTCTATCGCTTCAACCAGACCTTCCAGGAGTACTTCGACGGCGCCGCGAATTTCGAAACCACGTTCGCGAAATAGCCGCCCACTGCGCGTTCGCGGCGCGATGTGAATCGTCTGACACAGCCCGATCTCCTGCATTCGCACGGATCGGGCTGTGTGTGTGGGAGGCCGCCGCGCTTTGCCGGCCTTAGTGGCGCGCCGCCCGCTTACGCCGCCAGTGCCCGCCGCCTGATCCAGCCTCTTTCGAATGGACCTTCGGCGCCGGCGCCGCCTCATCGATGCACGCTGCCGCATACGGCTGGAGTGCCGCCAGCAGTTTCGTGAACTCCGCCGCGACCTCACGCCCCAGTTCGGCTGTCAGTGCATCGAAGTGGAATACCCGGTGCAGGCGCCGCCACGAGACCGTCCACTCTTCGAGTTCCCACGCGTCACCCAGCGCCGCCCGTAGCTCCGACGCTCGCTCAGCGAGGCCGAGAGCCCACACGTCGTTCATCTCCACCCGGCCCTCGAAATGCAGGCCGAGTTCCACCTGCCCGCGCGCCACCTGCGGCTGTAGTTCGAAATGCGCGTTCGGGTTCCCGTAGTGGAATTGCAGCACCGTCCACATAACCCGCCGCTCGCCGCGCGGAAAATCTGCTGGCAGGCCCGCAAGTGCGAGGTCCTCGGTGTAAAACAGGAATTCGCGCGCCTTCAACGTCTTCACATGGGGGGGCATCGCCACGAGTCTACCACCGCCGGCGGACCACCCATGCGCCCGCGGGCGCCCGCCGACTGCGACACGGCGCGGCCCAGGCGTCCTTGCTCCACCATAACTTCCGCCCCCGCGCCGCCCGGGCATACTCGCTACAATCGAAAGATGGCGGTACATCACGCTTGCTCCACCCCGCTGCTCACCACTCGAAGGCAAAGCTCTTGAGGAAGACCAAGATCGTCTGCACCCTCGGCCCCGCCTCCATGCGACGCGAGACGATTGCCGCCCTCATTCGCGCCGGGATGGATGTCGCACGCCTCAACACCAGCCACGGCGACCCGGAACAACATAGCGGAGCCATTAATCTCGTCCGCGAGGTCTCAGCCGAAGAGGGCCGTCCCATCGGCATCCTCATGGACCTCGGCGGTCCGAAGCTCCGCACTGGCCGTAACAAAGGCCATGAGCCCATCGAACTCAAGCCCGGCCTCGAAGTCAGCCTCGTACCAGATGACGTACCCGGCACCGCCGAAACCATCAGCATCGGGTATCCGCGCCTCCTCGAAGACGTCCGCGCGAACGACACCGTGCTCCTCAACGATGGCGCCATCGAACTCAAAGTCGACCGTGTCGAAGCGGATGCACTCCACTGCCGCGTCATCTATGGCGGACCGCTCGGGGAACAAAAGGGTGTCAGCTTCCCGATGACCACGCTCACCACACCCGCTATCACCGACCACGACCGCGAGTACATCAAGCTCGGCGTCAAAGAAGAAGTCGACTACTTTGGCCTGAGCTTCGTGCGTGAAGCCGCGGACATTGTCGCCGCGCGCGATATCATCGCCGGACTCGGGGCAGAGACGCCCGTGATTGCCAAGATCGAGCGCCGCCAGGCCGTCGCCAACCTCGAATCCATCCTCGAAGAGGCCGATGGCGCCATGGTTGCCCGCGGCGACCTTGGCGTCGAGCTGCCACCTGAAGACGTGCCCGTCCAACAACATCGCATCATCACAGCCAGCGGCCGCGAGATGATCCCGGTCATCACCGCAACCCAGATGTTGGAATCGATGATGCAGTCCACGCGCCCGACCCGCGCCGAGAGCAGCGACGTCGCGCATGCCGTTTGGGACCTCTCGGATGCCCTCATGCTCAGCGGCGAAACCGCAATCGGCCAGTATCCCGTCGAAGCGGTCGCCATGATGGACCGGATTATCCGCCGTGCCGAAGAGGCGTTCCCCACCGAACAGGAGATGCTCCCGCGCTCCGGTGAAGATGACCACTCCTACGTAGTCGCGCTCGCCACCCGCCAGATCATCGAATCCGACGCCAACATGCGCGGTGTCGTGTGCTTCACACGCAGCGGCTACACCGCGCTCCTTCTCAGTAAGGTCCATCAGCCTGCCCCGATCTTTGCGATTACCCCCAGCGAAGCCGTCTGCCGCCGCCTCACCCTCGCACGCTCAGTCATACCCATCCTCGCTCCCGTCGTCTCATCGACCGAGGAGGTCCTTGACACCGTCGACCGCGTCCTTGTGGAAGGTCACTACCTCTCCGTAGGCGATGAAGTCGTCGTCGTCGCAAGCATGCCCGTGGACGCCGCGAGCACCACGAACTTCCTCTAGCTCCACGTCATCGGCGA
>JAFKFP010000410.1 GCA_017308185.1 bacterium
CGTGGCCGCCATGTGATCGGCCCGCTCCCTCAGCCGCGTCACCGGATCGGAATTGGCGGCCTCCGCCTCACCGCTCTGCCGCGCCTGCATTCGCGCATTGGCGCGGTCGATCCTGAGCTTGGTGAAATCGCGCACCGCAGCCTCCACCGGCGGCCACAACTTCTCCTGGTCCGGGGTGAGTTTCAATCCGGCTTTGACGGCAGCAATCCGCGCGTCAGCCATGGCCGCGCGATCTTCGGGATTGATGCGCATCTGGTGATGCGACCACGGACGCTGATGGGCGTAGACCGCCGTGGAACCGGCAACCGTCAGCGCTGCCAGACCGGCAAGAACAAGCTTCTTCATCGCAACCTCCTTGATAAGGTGCTGCGAGGATGAATTCAGTCCGGCGTCCGATCAACTTAAAGGTCGGACACGTTGATGAAAAGGACCGTTCATCAACGTGCCCGTTATCGTCCGCCGCTACAGCATGCCCAGCATACGCGGCAGCCAGAGCGATATCTCGGGAATGTAGGTCACCAACCCAAGGAAGATCAGCATCGTCATCAGCCATGGCCACACCGCGACGGTCAGTTCGGTGATGCCCATCTTGGCGATGCCCGACGCTACGTAGAGATTCAGGCCCACCGGAGGATGGCACATGCCGACCTCCATGTTGACCACCATCAGGATGCCGAGGTGCACCGGATGAATCCCGAGGCTGACGGCAACCGGGAACAGGATCGGCGCCATGATCAGCACGATGGAGGACGCTTCCATGAAGTTGCCGGCCGCCAGCAGCACGACGTTGACGATCAGCAGGAACATCACCCAGTTGACGCCGATCGAGGTGATCCAGTTGGTGATCTGCTGCGGAATGTTTTCGTTCGCCATCAGGAACGAGAACAGCACGGCGTTGGTGATGATGTAGAGGATCATCGCGCTCATGTTGGCCGAGCCGAGCAGCACACGCGGCACGTCCTTGAGCGACATGTCGCGATAGACGAACACCGCGATAATGAAGGCA
>JAFKFP010000209.1 GCA_017308185.1 bacterium
CACGCAGCCGGAACTGCCGCGAGTGTGGACGCTGCCTCCCGCGGGGTCATCATGCGGGTGCGGCCGCCGCTCACCTCAAGGACTGAGCTGGCGACTGGCATGAGCCGCTCCAGCCGGTGCTCGGCGAGAAGAACGGTCAGGCCGCGAGACTGGTGAAGCTGCTCGATCGCGTCCAGTACGGCCGAAGCGCCTGCCGGGTCGAGCTGGGATGTCGGCTCATCGAGCAACAGGATCGACGGTTCGAGTGCCAGCACAGCCGCGATCGCGACACGCTGCCGTTCGCCACCCGAGAGCGTCTGCAGCCGCCTCGTCCGGAGGTGTGCAATGCCAAGCGCATCGAGCAGCGAATCGAGCCGCTCGCGCATATCGGCGGGTGCGACGCCGTGCTGCTCCATCGCAAACACGACCTCGTCCTCGACGATGTCGGTCACACCCTGCGCCTCTGGTTCCTGGAACACCATGCCGGCCAAACGCGCCATCGCGCGCGCTGGCGTGCGCACGGGGTCGATCCCACGGACGCGTATAGACCCTGCAAGCGTGCCGCCGTGGAACTGCGGGATTAGCCCGTTCACCGTCCGCAACAGGGTGGATTTTCCGCCTGCCGACGGGCCGGCGACCAGGCAGAAGGCGCCGTCTTCGATCTCGAACTCGCCGGTATCGAGCGCGGTGTCCCGCGCATGAGGGTATCGGTACCGCAGATGGTCGAAATGGATGGTCATCGCGGCCGCTCGCTCTCTCCGTGTCGATGGTGGCGCGAAAGCAACAAGGAGGCGTCCGCTGGCGTCGCTGTCTCGCGAGGCGTGTGCGCTGGCGCTGTCGCGTCGATCGGCGATGGCTGTGCTGGTTCCACCTCGAGCAGCAGACGCAGGGCCGGCCACGCACAGATGACACTTACGAGTGCGCCGGGGATCGTCAGGGCTGGCGCCGCGAGGCCAGCGAACGGGTCGTAGCCCGAACCGAGCCAGTCCTGTGCGAAGATCGCGGCCACAGTGATGCCGGCCGACAGCATCATGAAGCTCTTATCCAGCCCCCCGACCGGGTCGTTGATGAGGTGCGTGGCATGGCGGTGGCGGCTCGCTACCCACGTCCAGCCCGCGATGCATCCGACACCTGCAGCGCCGCCCAGCGCAGCCAGCCAGCGCAGATTGGGGGCGAACGACCACAGGGAGATAGCAGCGAGCAGGAGCGGCGCGGAGCAGGCCGCCATGAGCCTCGCCGGCCGTGGGACGGGCGTGGCTGTGCCGTAGCCGCGCGCCTCCATCGCTTCCGCGAGTCGCATAGAACGTTCGAGCCCGCCGATAACTGCCGGCACAACCAGCGCTGGCAGTTCCCGGATACCGGCCCGAGCACCCCGCAGGGCGCGCATCTCTCGGATTCGCCGGACATCTTCGATGCTGGACGGCAGCAAAGTCAGGCCGATCGTCACAACGAGCCCGGCCTGGAACAGGACCGCCGGTGTGCCCCGCAACATGCGATGCGGGCTGACCGCACCGTTGAACACTCCGAACGCGAACAACACACAAAGGATCGCCGCACCGCGTAGCGCCGCTGCCGAGAGACTCTCTCCCGTGACCGGCCCCCCAAGGTGCAGGCCGCCCATCCAGTCCGGCAGTTGCGGCGAAGGGATCGTGAACAGCACATGCCCGCCGTACCCGCCGTTCAGCACCGCTATCCCGAGCGATATGGTAAACAGGATCACCCCGAAGACCGCGAGCGCGCGGAACCCGGCGACGGCCGATGGCGTTTTAGGCGCAAGGATCGCGACCAGTAGGATGCTCATGAGCAGGATCGCGAGGTAATAGGGATTCGTTGTGGTCAGCGCGACAGCCATGACCATCATCACCCATGCGGCCCATGCGTATGCGTGCATCGCTCAGCTAACCCGGGCAGACGCGCGCGGTGGCAGCATCTCAGTGATTCCTTCGTATCGTGGCCGCCGCGAGACCGCCCCCAAGCGTCAACAACGCCAGTGCCGCAACGAGCGCCCCCGTGGGCTGGCTGCTGCTACCCGCACCGGAGCCAGTGTCGGGGGCCGCGGGAGTCCGCTCCTGCGTACGTCCGGGCACCCCGGTGGCGAGGGTCGTTGCCGTCGCGGGGGGCGTCGTTGTGGCTGTTCCTGTCGCGGAGCCTGGCGGAGTAGCTGTCACGTTTGCCACGGGTGGCGTCCCCTGGTGCGTGATCGTCGTGGCCGCCGCGTTGCAGAACGTCCGGCCCGCGAGTGCTGGCACAACCTGTTCGGTCGCGATCTCACCGCTGACACCTGGGAAGGAGCCGTCCGGTCGCTGTTGCGCGAGCAGGTATGACACCGGGTCCACGCCGCCTTTCACGTACGTCACGGGGTCTTGCCCTGCCGCAATGAGCGCCTGCACGACATACGCGGTCGAGTTCACATTGGACGCTGGCGCATAACCCCAGCCGCCGTCAGGCAGTTGACTCGCCTTGAAATAGCTGATTGCGGCGGTTACGGCCGGGTCTGCTGTTGGGACGCCGTTCGCCAGCAACGCCTGGACGGCAATCGCTGTGGTGTCGGGGTCACTCGTGCCCTGGAAGCCCCAACCTCCGTCAGCGTGCACTTGCGCACTTTCGAGTGCAGCAACCGCCGAGGGGGCCACGCTCCCGCCGGTGCAGGCCAACCCAAGCATCGCGATCGATTGGCTGAAGTCATCAGCGGCATAACGCCCTGTCGAAGCATCGAAGCCGCTTGTTATCGCTGCGGTCACATCTGTGCCGCCGATGTTCGCAGGGTCCAGGCCCACCGCGATCGCGCCAAGCGCGATTCCAGCGGCGTCCGCAGGTTTCGTTGCTGTGGCGGCATGCGCTTTCACATACTCCGCCGCTGTTGTGCCGTCGCTCGCCGCAAGCCTCGCCGGGTCGTACCCGGCTGCACGGATCGCAATAATGACATCGACATCCGCGCCGATGCTACCACCGCCGAAACCGCCTCCGGGCTGCTGCAGCGATGCAAGGTACGACGCGCCCCTGGTGGCGGCCTGTGGCTGCGGCAGCGATGCTGCCAATGCAACTGCCGGGAGCAGTGCCGCCCCGGCGATAACGAACAACAATCGTTTCACGGTTCCCTCATGGGTACGCGGATGAACACGCCATCCGGCTCGAAGTTAGTATGATGTTGAGGGCATAGAAAACCCGCCGTTACAGGCGGGTCAGGTGGCACGATCGACCATAGCTCCCGACCCTTTCTCTCGAAGGATTTCGGCGACTGCGGTTGAGGAGGGTTTTCTGGCTCGGCGCCTCGACGCCTTACAGTTGCGGGACAGCGCCAGATTCACACTGGCTTACCCCAGACCTCATCCGATATTCAGTTGTCGGTGGAAGCGTCGTTGTTTTGCGTCCGGGCGTCAAGCAGTGCCAGCCCGGGCAGGCCGCGGCCACTATGGTGCGCGTTTCGCCAGGTAGGCCTCGCGGATGGCGTTTCCGCTGTGGTCGAACGCGGCGTAGGGTATCGCATCTTCGGTTTCCGCCGGCTCAGGCCGTTTCGTCTGCCACAATGCCGCTTCGCGGCACAGCGAAATGAGCACGCTGCACGGCTCGGGACATGGCAGACCATCATTCAGCATTCGCTCACCGCTCCACACCGGCGTGCGGACACAGTCGCCGCACAGCACCTCACGGGCGGCATCGCGACCGACGCTTTCGAGTTCGGCCGCGACTTCGTAACGGCCCGTCTGGCGCTTCAACACTTCGTCGAGACCCACAACACGCAGTTCCCCGCGGTCCCATTGCCGCCGGTGCACAAGCGCCAGTGGGTACACGCTCTCCAGGACACCTTCGACATCCGCTTCGGCGCATTCCACCTTCCATCCCCGTGGCATCGATTTTGCCCCCGACAGCGGACGGTAGCGCCCGAGGTCGTCGCTCCTCACGGCCTGGCGCAGTTCGTCGCCAGGCCAGGCGATCGCGCGTGCAGGCGCGAAAACTTCGTTCCCGTCAGCCTTTGCGGCTGCCTGGTTGGCCGCAGGCTGCACCACCGCGATCCCGTCGCTCACCTCGATGCGCAACTCGCCAACAGAGCGTGTCACCACGTCGCCGCGTCCTGGGCCAATTCCTCGATCACATCGGCCACCATCGGGTGGGTGCCCACAGCCGTGGCGTAGCGCAGACGCCGGCCGCCACGCCGCGTTTCCGGACCCTCCAGTGCAAGCTCGGATGGGATCGTCGAGCCCACGTGCCAGCCATTGGCGATGAAGAGGGGTACGACCACCACATCGCTGGCCGTGACGACATCGAGTAGCCCACGCATGTTCGGTTCCTGGTCCATGAAGGCGGTCACAACTTCTCCAAACAGGTGCATGCTCCGTACCCGGGCTGCCTGCTCGTAGATGTTCGTTTCCGATTTAGGATTCCGCGGCGTCCCGTGCCCGAGTACAGCAACCGCGCTATCTCTTGTCGCTCCGGACTCAAGTGCGCGCTGCACAATCACGCGCGCGAGCGCCGGGTGCGAGCCTACCGGGGCTGTGTAGCGCACGGTCTTCCCGCGCAGGCACGAGACCCGCCCGGTCAGCCCCATCTCGCGGGGGACGACCTCGCCAGTGAAGTATCCGTCAGACATAAAAATCGGCACCACCGTCACATCGTCCGGCTCGAAGCCGTCGAGCGCGCGAGGCAGTGAAGGCTCTTCCTTCCACGTCGCCACGCGCACCGCATCGAACGCGCCCCGCTCGCGCATCCTCGCTGCGTGCGCATGGAATGGCGCACTCGAGGCCCCGTCGAGGTGCGAGCCATGCCCGACCAATAGCAGACCACGGCTCACTCGTCGTCCTCCGCAATCGCGCTGGATGGCGCCCGCCCCAGGCGAGCCTCTCGTTCCTGCCGCGCCAACCCCAGCGCCCGTTGCCAGCCCCCGCCGATCGCCGCCGCGATCTCCTCGCGGATCTTGCGTGCCAGCGCCGGTGACGCTCCGCCTGTCGATACGCCCACCACGAGGTCCCCATCGCGCAGCACGGCCGGCGTGAAGAAGGTGCTCTCGTCTTGCGCGTCCGCGACAAGGACGGGGATACCCTTCGCACGGGCTGCCTGCCCGATCGCGGCATTCACTTCGCGGTCATCCGTGCAGGCGAAAACGATCGAGTAGTGTCCAGGTTCGAGGTCCGCTGCCTGGAATGTGCGCTCTACGAGGGCGACGGACGGCGCGACGCGAATCTCGTCGAGCACCGCCGGCGCGATGACCGTGACCACGAACTCCGCATCCGTGAGGGCCTTCACTTTGCGTGCGGCGACTTTCCCCGCGCCCACCACGAGCGCGCGGCCGAAACCCGGCTGAACTACCACCATCAGCCCCATCGCACACTCCGCGCGGTCGCAGCACAGTTCACAACACCCTCCGCACCGCATCTACGAGTGCATCCAACGACGGCGTCTCAGCTTCCGCGTCCACGCGCCCGAACGCTTCCATCATCGCCTTTGATGTTTCCGCGCCGATACTCACCAGCTTCGTCTCCACCGACAGTTCCGCATTACCCAACGCCGCACGCAGATTCCGTGCCGTCGAGGCGCTCGTGAACGTGATCGCATGCGCTTCCAGAACCTCGCGCAGCTGTTGTTCGTCCAATGGCTCGGGGTGCGTATCGTAGGCCGCGATCTGCTCAATGTGCCCGCCTCGCTTCCGCAAAGCGTCCGATAGCCGCCGGTCCGTCAGCGACGACACCGGTAACAGGATGCGGGCTCCGTGCACCCGGTTGATCTCCTCAGCGAGCACATCTGACGTCGCCTTCGACGGCACAAAATCGGGCACGATGCCCACGTCTTTGAGTACATCGCTGGTCGCCGCGCCGATGCTCGCGATCCTGGTCGTCCCGAGCACCCGAGTATCCAGCCCCAGCCCGTACAGCTCGGCGAAGAACGCCTGCACGCCGTTCGCGCTCGTGAAGATGATCCAGTCCCACCGCGTCCCCACGCCCTCGGTCAGCGGCAGCCGTTCGCCATGCAGTTCGACGCCGATCACTGGCGCCTCCACTACCTGGGCGCCACGTGCTGTAAGCCTCTCGGCCAGGTCGCTCGCCTGCGCCCGCGCCCGTGTCACCACGATCCGCTTGCCCGACAGCGGCCCCGGCGCGAACCAGTCCAGCCTTTCCCGTAGCGCGGCAACCTCGCCCACGACGGTCACAATCGGCGCTGCCAGCTCCGCCGTGCACAC
>JAFKFP010000411.1 GCA_017308185.1 bacterium
CCGGCGCGCCGAGCCCGCCCGCGCCGATCGACAGCACCCGCGCCGCCTTGAGTTTCGCCTGGCCGGGGCCGCCGACCTCGCGCATCACGATGTGGCGGGCATAGCGTTCGAGTTCTTCGGGAGAGAGCATGTTGACGCGATATCCTGATATGGCGCCCGCGTTGTAGCACGGTGACGCTCGCTGATGGCATCGAACCTTGCGGCCGCTTTTGCCGACCTATGATCTATGCTTCATTGGCAGTCTGACGAGGCCATGCAACCCGCCAAGAATCCGCTCATGAGATCGCTTCTCCCCGCAACGCTGGTCCTTGCCGCAACGGTGCTGCCCGCCATCGCCCAGCCGGCCGGCGTGAAGCCGAAGCCGGTGACGACCATCGCCGTGCCGCCGGCGACGCAGACCCCACTCGACACCATCAAGGCGCTGTCGCAGGGCGAACGGCAGGCGATCCAGTCGGATCTGGCGTGGATCGGCAAGTACAACGGCCTGATCAACGGCGAGGCCAGCGAACGGCTGGTGACTGCGATCAAGGCGTACCAGACCAGCCGCAAAGGGAAGCCGACCGGCGTGCTCAATCCGCAGGAGCGCGAGCAGCTCGCCGCCAGTGCGAAGAAGTTGCAGGCCAATGTCGGCTGGAAGCTGATCGGCGATCCTGGCACCGGGATGCGCACCGGCCTGCCGTCAAAGCTCGCGCCGCAACAGAGCAGCGACGCCAACGGCACGCATTGGCGCTCGGCGTCCGGCGCGGTCGAGATCTCGCTGACGCGGCGCAAGCAGGCCGACATCACCACCGCCAAGCTCGCATCGCAGGAACGCGCGGCGGCCGACCGCAAGGTGACCTATTCGACGGTGAAGCCGGACTTCTTCGTGCTGTCGGGCACTGACGGCCCAAAGAATTTCTACATGCGCGGCCAGTTGCGCGGCGACGAGGTGCGCCTGCTCACCATCCGTTACGACGACGCCAGCAAGGCCGCGATGGAGCCCGTGGTGATCGCGATGTCGAGC
>JAFKFP010000412.1 GCA_017308185.1 bacterium
GGCATCATCGGCGGCGCTAAGCGATGGTCGTTCGATGGTTTCAGCCTGCACGTAATCCCTCCAGCTTTGCCTTCCCTACATCCAGCATAACGCATCGCGCGGGCACAGCACGGTAAGCTCTGCGAGGTACGGAGCGCGCGATGCGGAAGCCCGTGGCAGGGGCGGGCGTGATGGCTAGCGCGATGTGGCGCGAGCGGCGAGCCGGCCGAAACTCGTCATCGCGACGAGGATGAGCAGCGCCAGTAACCATCCCGAGGGCACGCCTATGACGGTGAAGAAATGCTCGTAGCATTCCTGGGCCACGGGGCAGGCCCTGTCACTCCGGGCGCTATCGACGGCCAGCCCCACGAGGGGTGCGGCAACCAGCACCGCCCATGTGAGCATCGCGCCGAGCGTAGCTGGCCGCGCCTCGAGGCGGCCGAGGCGACGGAGGACGCCCCACGCGATGATCGCAAAGGCTGGTGCGATCACCGCTGCATAGGTGGCAAGCAGGAGCCAGCCGCTCATCGCACGTACCCTACGAGACACGAATAGGCCCGGCAAGCGAGGCCGGGCCGATTCGGATCCCCCTGGCAAACCGCGTGAGTCAGGATTCGGGGGTGAACTTCACCGGAAGGTGCTTGATGCCGCCGATAAAGGTCGAGCGCAAGCGCTCCGGTGTGCCGTTGAGCCGGATATCCGGGAACCGGGTGAGCAGTTGCTCGAACACCGTGGTGATCTCGAGCCGCGCGAAGCCGGCGCCGAGGCAGAAGTGTTCGCCGATCCCGAACGCGAGGTGATCATTCGGTGAGCGAGTGATGTCGAAGGTGAACGCGTCCGGGAAGATATCCTCGTCGCGGTTGACGCTTGGATACCACATGACGACGCGCTCGCCCTTTTTGATCGGCTGGCCGCTGATCTCAGTATCGGCGAGGGCAACACGTGCCATGTGCGTGACCGGCGACACCCAACGCAGGATCTCTTCCACGGCCGACGGAAGAAGCGACATATCGGCCTGGAGTTT
>JAFKFP010000413.1 GCA_017308185.1 bacterium
GGCTTCGCCGCCGCCCGCGGCGGGCGCGGGACGGAACGGGGTCGGCTGCGGCGGCGCGGCGGGCGGCGCGACATGGGCGGGTGCGGGTGCGGCGGCGGGAACCTCGCTCCCTTCGCCCTCGCCGGCCGGCGCGGCGATCATGTTGTTCTTGGCGTCGGGCCCGGCGTAGGTCGCTTCCAGGTCGATGATGTCGCGCAGGAAGATCTTGCCTTCGTTGAGTTCGTCGCGCCAGATGATGATGGCCTGGAAGGTCAGCGGGCTTTCGCACAGCCCCGCGATCATCGCCTCGCGGCCGGCTTCGATGCGCTTGGCGATGGCGATCTCGCCCTCACGCGAGAGCAATTCCACCGTGCCCATCTCGCGCAAGTACATCCGTACCGGATCGTCGGTGCGCTCGCCCGGCTCGGACTTCTTGGTTTCGGTGACGGCCTTGGAGGTGACCTCGACCAGTTCGTTGTCGGTCTCCTCGCCGTCGTCGTCCTTGTTCTCCTCCTCGGCGTCCTCGTCGGTCTCGGAGACGTTGATGCCCATGTCGGAGAGCATCGCCATGATGTCCTCGATCTGCTCGGGCGAGGTCTGGTCGGACGGCAGCACGTCATTGAGCTGATCGAAGGTGACGAAGCCGCGCTTCTTCGCCTGCTTGATCATCTTCTTGACCGCCGCGTCGGACAGGTCGAGCAAGGGGGACGGCGCGTCGGCGGCATCCTTTTCCGGCGCATCCGCCGCCTTGTCGTCTTTTTCCTTGTCCTTGACTTGCAGCGTCTTTGCCTTGGTGGCCATTCAATGCTCCTGAAACGCGCCTGCGCCGGGGTGACGTCGCCCGTGCCCCGAAATCTTTCATCCAGACGCGGAAAAGGCGGCGCACCTCTCGCCACCCCCGCATCAGCTTTGCCGATTGTGAACCTTGGCCGGACCATGCGCCAAAGCCGTTAAGTCTCGCTTAACCCTGTATTTGCAGCCTAATTCCCGTCTTGGCGAGTCTTTTCGCGGTTCCGCCGCCTC
>JAFKFP010000210.1 GCA_017308185.1 bacterium
GAAGCGCAGAGCAGTAAGGTGGAGAAGTGGACGTCTATCGGCACGTCCGTGGTTTCAAACGTGCTCGGCATGCTCGGCGGCCGCAAGCGAAGCATCACCGGGCTCGGCGGCGTGCTCTCCAAAAATCGCATGGAGAATACCGCCGAAGGCCGTGTCGACCAACTGGAAGCGGACGTGGCGGCGCTCAAATCGCAACTCGATGCGCTATCACAGGTCGACCCGGCACGCTTCGAGCAGCGGCTCGTCAAGCCGGCGACGACGGATGTCTCGCTGATCCGCTACGACATTCTCTGGGTGTATTGAAATTGAACCCATCGCGGCGTCGCCCCCGGGTTCGCTAAACTGGCATCGTGGCCATAGAAGTCAACCTCGACCTGCCAGAAGCGCTGCAGAACCCCACAGAATACTTCGCTGCAGCGCGCGAGCGCGGGAATATCCAGTGGAGCAGTCACCATAACGCGTGGATGGTCCTCGACCATCCCGGGGTTGAAGAAGGCCTTCGCGACGCCGAACGGCTTTCGTCGGACAAGTCAGCGACGTTCGCGCGTGCGGCCCGCGGGCAATCAGAGGCGTTCGCGACCGCCGTCAGCATGCTCGACAGTTGGATGAACTTCCGCGACGAGCCCGAGCACGAACGGCTGCGGGCGCCTGTCCGGCGAGCATTCACCCCGCGCGCGGTGAGCAGCCTTGCGACCGAAATTCAGATGATCGTCGATAGCACCCTCGACGGTATGGATCGGTCTGCCGCGGACCTCAGCCACGATTTCGCTCGTCCCATTCCTGCGCTCGTCATCGGCGCTGTGCTCGGTGTGCCGCCCGGGGACCGCCATCGCTTCTACCAGTGGTCGCATGACCTTGGTCAGCTGACCTTCGCCGTCAACCCCGGGGGCGCGCCGGCCGACGAGGTGGGCTGCGCCGCCACCGAGTTCATCGCATTCTTCAACGAACTCATCGAGCGTGAGCGCAGCGAACCCACAGGCAGCCTTCTTTCGACCATCGTCGCCAGTTCAGGTGGTATGACTCCCCTCGAACTCGTTGGCGCCTGCACGATCCTGCTCTTCGCCGGGCACGAAACGACGACCACGCTGCTGGTGAATACGCTCGGCCACCTGCTCACGCATCGCGAGACTCTCGCCTGGTTGCGCGCTCACCCCGAGGCCATGGAGACGGCCGTCGATGAGTTCATGCGCGTGATGGGGCCGGCTCGCACACTCACGCGCAAGGTTTCGGTCGACCACGAGCGAGGTGGCCACGAACTGTGGCGCGGCCAAAACGTGTTCCTCTGCGTTGCTGCTGCCAACCACGACCCGGGAGTCTTCGCCAACCCGGCCGCCCTCGACCTCACCCGGGACCCGAACCCGCACCTGGGCTTCGGCTGGGGGCCGCATTACTGCCTCGGCGCGAACCTCGCGCGTCTCGAGGCAGCGATCGCCCTCCGGACACTCCTCGAACGATTCGATACCATCGAGCCCCGCGGCGATATCCTGCCGCCCCGCGCCAGTGCACTTGGATACGGACGCCGTCCGCTGCCCGCCCGGCTGGGCTAGCATCGCTACCTAACGCGCCATCAACATGCGGGCGCGCTCAATGAGGCGTGGCACCCGGAACTCGAACTCAGCCGCCGCCGGGTTCGACGCTGTGCCCGTACGGTAGCCCACGTACAGCCCTTCGAGGATGATCGCCATCTTCCAGAGCGCCATCACGTGATAGAAGGTGAAGTCGTCCATCGTGCGGCCGGTCCGGTCGGCGTAGCGCGCGGCGAGTTCCTCCCTTGTGGCGAAGCCCTCTTCTGCCGTCAGGGGTAGCGCGTCTCCCTCTACCACGACATCGGGTTTGCCCCACGTGTGCATGAGCCACCCGAGGTCGGCCAGGGGGTCGCCGATTGTGGCCATCTCCCAGTCGAAGATCGCGAGCAGCTGCGCTTGTGCATCTGGTGCGAACATGACGTTGTCGAGCTTATAGTCGCCGTGCACGACGGTTGAGCGCGTCTCGCTGGGCTTTCGCTGTTTCAGCCAGGCAGTCACTTCGGAAAGGCCCGGCAACTCGCGCACTTTCCCTACCGTCAGATCTGCCTGCGATTCCCAACGCTTCAGCTGGCGGTCGAGGAAGCCGCCAGGGCGGCCCTGCAGTCCGGTGGCCTCCCAATCGACGCCGTGCAACTCCGCGAGCGCATCGATCATCTCCAAACCAACCTGTCGGCGGTCGTCCGCGGAATCCAGGGCGGCGGGCATCTGATCGCGAATCACCAGCCCGTCCTTGCGCTCCATGAGATAGAACGGTGCTCCGATGACCTCGGCGTCCTCGCAAAGCACGACCGGCCGTGGCACCCGCGCCGCAGTCCCGTGCAGCGCGTGGAGGAATCGGTACTCGCGGGCAACATCGTGAGCGGTAGGCAGTAACGGCCCGCGTGGTGGCCGCCGCAGCACATAGCGCGCATCACCGCGGTACACATAGAAGGTCTCATTTGAAAACCCTGCGATGTGTTTCTCCACCGTCGTTGCCTCGCGGCCGCCGAGCTTCTCGTCGAGGAAGCGCCCGAGGCGTGCTTCGTCGACGAGCTGTCCTGGTTGTCCGGTTGTCATGTCGTCGTCCTCCTCGCTATTCCCTTGTCCCGCTGATTCACGTCGCGCTGCTAGCCGGGCGTGTTCGTGCCGAGGCCCATGATGATGCTGCTGCAATCCTCGGCATAGTCCCTGCCAGGGCGTGCCACAGGCATCACGATGGCCGCGTGCACGCCGATATCGAAGTAGTCGTCGAGCCGCTTCCGCACCTCGGCCGGGGTTCCGATGAGCGCGCGTTCGCTCGCAAGCCGGTCCGGGATCGCTGCGAGTGCGGCCTCGCGTTCGCCGCGCCGCCATTTCTGTTCCACATCCGCGCACATGGGGCCCCACCCTTCGCGGCCCCACATCTGCTGATACACGGGGGCCATCACATAGGTCAGGAATTCCCGCTGGTATCGGTCCCGCACTTCGGCGTAGTCATCAACGAACGAACAGCGAAAGTAGACGACGATCTCGAAGTCGTCCATCGATTTGCCGGCGCGCTCGCGGCCAACGGCGAGCCGTTCGCGGGCATGCCGAACGTAATCGAGGCTGGCGAAATTGAGGAGCGCGCCATCGGCGATTTCGCCCACGAGTTCAAGCATGCGGTCGTTGAGGCCGGCCAGGTAGATTGGGACCGCCGAGGGCAACTGGTTTCCAAGTGACGCGCCGTGGAAGCGATACCGGCCCTCTGCGGTGTTGACGCGCTCGCCGGCGAGGAAGCGGCGGACAAGTGAGACGTATTCGCGGGTGAGCGAGAGCGGCTTTCCCCAGTCGGTCGCGTGCCATCCTTCGATGATGACCTGCGTGCTCGTGCCGAGTCCGAGGACAAAGCGCCCATCGAGCAGTTGATTAATGCTCGCCGCGGTCATCGCCATAAGGAGCGGGTCGCGGGTCTGCATCGGGATGATGGCCGTGCCCGCACGTCCCGGTGCAATCGCGTGGCCTGCGGCGATAACCTGCGTCACGCCATCGAACCCCGCGAGCTCCGAGATCCATGTGCCGCCCCAGCCATGCGCTGCTGCCAGTCTGGCGAACTCCTGGTGCTCGAGTATGGTGCGGCCGGGCGGGGCCAGTTCGATGCTACGTCGCGTCAGTGTCGCCATCGTTCCTCACCGATCATGAGAGTTGCCGCTGAAGGGGCAGTTCGCGGATACGCTTCGATTGCAGGTCGAACACCGCGTTTGCGATGGCTGGCGCAATCGGCACGATGCCCGGCTCACCCGCGCCTGTCGGCGGATTCTCTTCCCCGCCGCAGATGGTCACGGACACCTCGGGCATCTGCGTGATCCGCGGCACGCGATAGCGCGCGAAGCTGCCATTGAGCAGGTGGCCATCTTCGAACTCCGCGGCTTCGAAGAGTGCGCCGCCGAGCCCCATCATGATCGCGCCTTCCATCTGGCTCCGCACACCCTCGGGGTTGAAGACAAGCCCGCAATCGATCGATGCGCTCACGCGCTCGACCCGGATCTCTCGGCCCTCGATGCCTATCGCGACGCACTCGGCGGCGTACGAGCCAACGTCAAGGCCGACGGCGACGCCCGCGCCACCTCCAGAGGGTGTGGAAACGGTCTTCCATCCGAATTCGTTCGCTGCCGCTTCGAGCACGCGGCGGTAACGCGGCTCAGGCAGGTTCCGAAGCCGAAACTCGACCGGGTCCATGCCGATAGCCGTCGCTATCTCGTCGATGTGCGACTCCCGGGCGAAATGATTCACCGCGCACCCAAGCGATCGGTACGAGCCCGGGCGCAGCGGCGCAGGCCCCGCAGAGACGATGCTGCGGATGGCGTCCGCCGCATATGGTGATTCCGACCCGCGCTGGCCAATCATTGGCCGATCGACCGTCGTGTGGATCGCGTGCGAATCCCAGGCAGTGATGCGTCCATCTGCATCGAAGCCGCTCCGGATGGTAATCAGCGCCGCCGGCCGAAAGGTTGCCCATGTCATCTCTTCGATGCGGCTGTAGGCGACGCGCACCGGGCGCCCCGCGAGCTTCGCCAGTTGCGCAGCTTCGAGCGCAGGACGGTAGATGCTCTTACTGCCAAAGCCGCCTCCGATTTCCGGCGCAATGACATGCACGTGGTCCTCGTCTATCCCGAAGAACTGGGCGAGCTCGCCGCGGATTCCGAACGGCCGCTGCGTGCCCGCCCAGACGGTGAGCCGGTCGTCAGCCCACTCGGCCACCGCGGCACGCGGTTCCATCGGTGCTGCCGGTATGTATGGAATGTAGTAGCTCTCTTCGAGCCGGTGCGCGGCCTTCGCCAGCGCGGCCTCCACGTCACCCAGCTCTTGCGTGACTACGGGGTCGTGCGGATCGGCAGCCAACGCAGCTGGCAGGTCCCACTGTGAGATCTGTCCCGCGCGCTCGGACCAATCAGCGATGAGCAGGTCGTGCGCGGCATCCGCCTGTTGGTCCGACTCCGCGAGGACCGCCACAAGGTCGCCGTCGCGGACTACCGATGCAACCCCGGGCATGCGTGTGGCCACGCCGTCGTCCAGCCGTTCGAGGTGCGCCCCATAGGCCGGCGGTCGCAACACGCGCGCGAAGAGCATTCCGGGCCGCACCACGTCTTGGGCGTACACGGCCCGGCCGGTCACGCGCTGCAGTCCATCGGTCCGGCGCACATAGCCGCCCATCACGGTGAACTCCGCAGGAGCATGGACCGGCGCCTCTTCGGGTATTTCGCGCACCACCGATTGCCCGGCCACCAGTTCGCCGAGGCTCACTGAACGCCCCGGGTCGGCCATCGAAGCCATACGGCCGTCCCGGCAGATGAGCTGGTCCGGCGGCAAGTCCAATCGTCCTGCGGCGAGTTCGATCAGCGCCTGGCGCGCCGTCGCTGCAGCCTTGCGCACCTGCACGCCGGTATGCCGTGTCGATTGACTCCCGAACGTGCCGATATCCCACGGCGTCCGCTCAGTATCACCGAGCACGACGGAGATCACGCTCGGTTCCAGTCCCAGCTCTTCGGCCGCCGCGATGGCGAGGCCCCAGCGGATACCCTGGCCGTATTCCACCTTGCCGGCGAACACGGTGACGGCGCCATCCCCCCCAACCGTGAGCCACGTTGCAGGTCCGAAATCGACTGACACGTTGCCATACGCCTGCCGTGCGTACCCCGTCGATGGAAGGGGCAGGCCGAGCGCGGACGCGCCCACGATGACGAGGCCTTCGGGTGCGCTTGCTTCGGTGATGGTCACTCTCTGCCTCCTGCCGCGCGCAGCACCGCCCGTTCGATCCGTGGATACGTGCCGCAGCGGCACATGTTTTCCGCAAGCGCATCACGTATCTGTCCCGTGCTCGGGTTCGGCGTCCTCTCGAGCAGGCCCACGGCCGACATGATGAATCCCGGGATGCAATAGCCGCACTGCATCGCCGATTCCTCCAGGAACGCCTGCTGTACCGGGTGAAGCACATCACCATCCGCCAGCCCCTCGATCGTCGTCACCTGCCCGCCACCCACGCTGGCCACGGTCGCGAGGCAGGCTCGCAGCGGCTGGCCATCGACGAGCACCGTACAGGCCCCGCACAGACCTTCCCCGCACCCATACTTGGTGCCTGTGAGTCCGAGGTCGAACCGCAGGTAACGGCTCCGCGCCATCGCGGCGTTCGCCATTCACGTACACGGTTGTCATGCGCGAAAGGCTACACCAGATATCTGCGCCTGTCCGCTCGGGGCATCGTATTACGACTCCAGGAACCCGTACGGTTCGAACCATTCCTTCAGCGCCGGGTCGCCGCGCCGCTCAGGGAGCGCGCGAAGCATGTCCGCCGAGTGGGCCGGGTCGTGGCCCGCCCACAGCTGAAGGTACCGGAGGAACGTGATTTCGTGTCCGCGGAAGTTGAACGGCCTGTCCAGCACGTCGGGCGAGAACCGGTCTACTGCTGACCACAGCCGCTTCCGGTGCACCGCTGCTTCGGCGAGCAGGTCGTCCACGTTCACGTGCGCCCGTTCGGCCGCGCGCGCTTCGTTCCACCGGTCGATATCGAACGCGCTCCCGTCTTCCATGGTCGGACGCCAGCGCCGGCCGTCCGCCTGGTGTTCGAACCAGTCCCCGACCCAAATGTCGATCGATGCCAGGTGGGCGATGTAGCCCTTCACCAGCCACGTGGCGCGCGGTACGGGCCGTGCCAGTTCGCCGGGCGAGAGTGAGCGGCAGAACGCTTCGAATGTCGCGCGGTTACGGTCCGTCTCTTCGGCGACCGCGTCGAGTCGCGAGTCCATGGCGTCTCCTTGCCCGCTGCGAAGCGGATCTGCCCGGTTGCTTCCTCGTGAAAGCTGCGGGCGCCTGCACTATAACAAGTGCCTCGGGCCACGACTCGTTACAATCGGCGCACATCTCACACGCGCGAAGGAAGACGATGTCCAGGACTGACGACTACGAAGGCATGCTCGCTGAGACCGTCACTATTGAAGGCCACGGCGGCGACAACATCC
>JAFKFP010000211.1 GCA_017308185.1 bacterium
GCGATCGGTGGGCCTCAGCCACGGATCTCCGCTGGGCAAGCCTCGAACCGCTGCCCGACGACATCGAAAAGGCCATTTGCCAGTTCGCCACCGAACAGAGCGAGCGTGCATTTTTCCAGAGCGCACTGATCAGCGGCTGGCTCCCGGAGATTAGCTACGGCTACCACGAGGTCAAGTTCTTCCTCTCGACGGTGATTTATGATCTCGCCCGTCACACTGAGACGTTCCGCAAGCGCGCACTTTCCAACGGCGGCGGCCTCGGGCTCCAGGCGCCCACGGACTACAACCGTGCCGCCAAGGAAGCCCGCACGTATCCCGAACTTGTCGCCATCCTGTTCGTGCAGGACAGTATGCTGCTCACGCTCTTCGAGCAGGGAGACCTCATCGCGCAGAACCAGCTCGAACGGGAGATGTACCGTCTCATGGCACGTGATCGCCGGCGCCTGATGGACTATCAGATCGAGCGTCTCAAGCATTTCCTCTGGAAGCTTCCCGAGCGCCGCGGAGAGCAGAATCTCTACTTCGGCAAGGGCGAAGGCTACATGGCCAAGGAGTGGAACGATTCGGTTGTCAACGAACCGCTCGCCATACTCCTCGGCGGCGGCCGCGACCATTTCGAAGCGGGCCAGGCGAAGCTGCGCGAGCTCCGAAAGCTCCAGGTGCAGAACTATGTGAAGCACCTCGCGGAGGCCACGTTCACGCGGGACCACCTGAATGCCCGCTTCCAGGAGTACCTAGCCGAATAGCGTCTCGGCGAACGGGACGCCCGTGCGAACGGGTGCAGTGGCGATATGCCGGCTGGCCGTCGTGTCTCCATCACGTGTGACATGACGGAGAGTGGTGTGGCTCAAGCGCGCACGGCCCTATCGCCGAAGCGTAGCATGGCCGATTCTCTAGTCATGCCCGGAGACCGTCCGCTGGTCCACATCTACTCCGATGGAGCATGCTCGCCGAACCCTGGGTGGGGTGGGTGGGGTACGCTCGTCATCGCGCGCAATCACGGCGACGTGACTCGCGAGTTTTCGGGCGCAGAGGCTAACTCGACCAACAACCGCATGGAACTGACAGGCGCCATCATGGGCCTCCGCGCGCTCAACCGGCCCTGCACCGTCGTGATGCATACCGATTCGCAGTACCTCCACAACGCGTTCGTGAAGAAGTGGCTTGGTTCATGGCAGAAGAATGGCTGGCTGACCGCCGCCCGCAAGCCAGTGGTGAACCAGGACCTCTGGCGCGAACTCATCGAACTCGCCGGCATTCACGATCTCGAATGGAAATGGGTGCGCGGCCACGCCGATAATGAACTGCTCAACCGCTGCGACGCGCTTGCGGTGGCGGCACGTCTCGAACTCCAGCGGAAGGCGACCACAGGAAGCTAACTCCAGAGCCGCCTACCGGCGTTTGCGCTTTGCCTGTTTTGGACGGTCGGCCAACGCTTTCTGGCGCGCCGCAACCATGATGCCCATGATCACCCCGATGATGAGGGTGGTGAGCATGACCGCGCCGGAACCGCCACCACCAAACGAGATGGCGAGCACCAAGAGCACGCCGATGGCGAGGATGAGTGTTGTCAGCCAGTCGTGCGTCAGATAGCCGTATGCCTGTGAAAACCAGTCACGCATTGCACAGCCAGCATACCGCAGGCCAGCAGCACGCGCCGGTCGGGTCACTACTCCGGGGCGATGACCAACTTCCCGGGCCCTCGCAACAGGAGCGTCCCGCCCCGTTGAGCTTCGAGCAGGCGGTAACGCCCGAAGCTGCCCATCACCGCCGAGAGCGCAGTGGCGATCATCAAGCGCGCGAGCGGTGCTCCGAGGCAGAAGTGGGTCGCAATGCCGAAGCTCAGGTGGCGGTTGTCCGTGCGCGCCGTGTCGAACGTGTCAGCGTCGGGGAAGCGGTCGGGGTCGCGGTTAGCGGCGCCAATGACCACGTAGGCCATGTCGCCGGCTCGGATTTTCCGGCCTCCGAGGTCTGCGTCACGGCGGGCGAACCGCGAGATCATGTGGGTCGGACTGTCGAATCGGAGCGCCTCCTCGACCGCTGAGGGCAGATGCTCCGGGCCCTCCATCAACCGCGCCAGCGCCTCGCGGTGCTGACCGATCGTAAGTACCGCATTGCCAATCGCGAAGGCAGTGGGCCCGTTGCCGGCGGATGCGATGTGGATGAGCGTCATCAGCATCTCGTCGGGCGACAGGCGTTCGTCATCGGCGGCGTGGAGCAGCGTGCCGAGCACCGATGTTTCTGCCACGTCGCCGCTTTGCTGCCAGCGCCCGAGCATCGCCGTCATCAGGTTGTGGGCTTCACTCGCGGCCTGTATCCGGGAAGGCCCCTCGGAGCGTGCTGCGAGGATTGCCTGCGCACCCGCGCGGAAGGTGCCACGGTCATCTGCGGGGATCCCGAGCTGCTCAAGCATTCTGCCGGCGATGTCCTCCAGGCGCGGCTCGATGGCGCTGATAACGCGCGGCACAAACGCCCGGTTGACGATTGTGCGGATACGTGCGTGCACAGGGTCATCCGAGTTGCCCATGATCGGGGCCGCACCGAGGGGCACAGCAGCGCGTGTCGCCGCAATCGACGCACCCATCTCGCCGCCCGCGTGGATGGGGTCGGATGAGAAAGTATCGTCGTCGTGAAGGACGCGGTTGCAGGTCTCGTACGCCGTCAGCACCCAGGCATTGAGCTCTTTACTGCGGTGCACGGGCTCTTCACGCCGCAGCTGCGCCAACGCCGGGTACGGGTCGAGGTGGTAGGCCATCCGGAGCGGGTTGAAGTACGCCACGCGAGGATTGTGGCTGACGCGCTCGCGACGGTCGAATTGTGCGCGGCGCCGGTACTACCGCTGACCCGAGATGCTCACACAAGCGCCTCATAGGCCTTGCGGAGCGTGCCCACGTCGGTTGAAATGCTGTCGAACGAGAATGACTCGCCGGCGGCGGTAACGCCGATCCGCGTGCATGGCACACTCAACTCGCCGGCGAGCGTGACCAGGCGGTCGGCGTCGGCGTGCGCTGCCAGGGCGACGATGATGCGGCCCTGCGCCTCGCCGAATAGTGCCGCGTCGAGGCGGCCGCTGACTGCCGCTTCGCCGTGAAACCCATGGCCACCGAGTATCGCGCATTCCGCCAGCGCCACGGCGAGGCCACCGTCCGAGCAGTCGTGGGCGCTCGCAAGCAGTCCTTCGCGGTGGGCTTGTAGCACAACCCGCTGAAGCCGGCGCTCGGCCACAAGGTCGACTGATGGAAGGCCGGCGACGCGCTGATGCACGACTTCGAGGTACTCGCTCCCGCTCAGAGCCCCGGTCTCCTGCTCGACGAGTCCACCCAGCAGGTATACCTGACGGTCTGCCGCCGGGAAGCCCGCGATGAGATGCCGTGAAACATCGTCGAGGATGCCCAGCATGCCAATCACCGGCGTCGGGTAGATAGCCCGTCCGCGCGACTCGTTGTAGAGGCTCACGTTTCCGCTGACGACGGGCGTGTCGAACTGGAGGCAGGCCTCAGCAATACCGCGAATGCACTGTTCGAGCTGGTACGCCACTTCGAGCTTCTCGGGATTGCCAAAGTTGAGGCAATCCGTGATGGCGACCGGTGTCGCGCCCGTGCAGACAACGTTCCGAGCAGCCTCTGCTACGGCTGCGGCCCCACCCGCGTACGGGTCGAGGTAGCAGAGCCGCGCGTTGCAGTCGGTGGTCAGGGCGAGCCCGCGGCCTGTACCTGCCACGCGAACGACCGCTGCGTCGCCGCCAGGTGGCGTCACCGTCCCATTCAGCACCTGGTGGTCATATGTCCGGTAGACGCCCCGTTTGCTCGCGATGTTTGGCGATGCAAGCAGACGCAAAAGCGTGGGAAGCGCGTCAGTAGCGGCGATGTCAGCCAGGCTGGCGAGGTCGAACGCGTTCCGTTCCGCGAGTTCGGCGGGGCGTACACCCTGCCGGCGGTAGAGCGGCGGCTCGGTCGCGATCTCGACCGGCACACGGGCAACTTCCACGCCGGAATCGAAGATCACCACCTCATGGCCGCCGGTGACCTCGCCAATTGGCTCGCAATGCAGTTCCCAGCGCTGAAACAGTGCCGTCACGTCGTCGACGTGCTCGCGCTTTGCGATGACGAGCATGCGTTCCTGGCTTTCGCTCAGCATGATCTCGTAGGCCGTCATGCCCGGCTCACGACGCGGTACCCTGTCCAAATTGAGGATGGCGCCGGAACGGCCCTTCGCGCAGCATTCGACCACGGAGCTTGTGAGCCCGGCTGCCCCGAGATCCTGCAAGCCCGCGACCCAACCTCCGTGCTCGGAGGCAAGCTCGTAACACGCCTCCATGAGCAGCTTTTCCATGAACGGGTTGCCTACCTGGACGGCCGGCCGCATCTCTTCGAAGCGTGCCTCGGGGTCTGTCCGGCTTGCCAGGCCGCTTGCACCGTGGATGCCGTCGCGGCCCGTATCCGAACCAACGAGCAGGAACACGTTGCGAGCGCCAGTCGCCTTCGCGCTCAGGAGCTTCTTCGTTTCGGCGATGCCCAGGCACATGGCGTTGACAAGCGGGTTGCCTGTGTAGGCCTCCGAGAACGCGACTTCCCCGCCAACCGTGGGGATGCCAAGGCAGTTCCCGTACCACCCAATCCCCCCGACGACGCCATTGAAAAGGAACTGTGTTTGCTGGTCGCCGAAAGAGCCGAACCTGAGTGAGTCCAGCAGTGCGATTGGATACGCCCCCATCGCAAAGATGTCGCGCACGATGCCGCCCACGCCCGTGGCCGCGCCCTGGTATGGCTCCACCGCCGACGGGTGATTGTGCGATTCGACCTTCATCACCGCACACAACCCATCGCCGATGTCGATCGCACCGGCATTCTCCGCGCCAACCTGCGTGAGGATGTGGTCGCCGCCAGAAGGGAACAGGCGCAGCAGCGGCTTGCTGTTCTTGTACCCGCAGTGCTCGCTCCACAACGATCCAAACATCCCCAGTTCGACTTCGTTGGGCTCGCGGCCAAGCTGCTGCAAAAGGAGGTCGTATTCGTCGCGGCTGAGTGCCACGGCGTCGAGGGCGGCCTGGTCAACTGGCATGGAGATAGCGTACCGGCGATGGGGCGATGGGGCGATGGGGCGATGGGGCGATGGGGCGATGGGGCGATGGGGCGATGGGGCGATGGGGCGATGGGGGTGCCCCGTCGTTCGCGAGCGACCCGATTGCGAGGATGATGCACCTGAAGCCTCCCAACGCCCGCCTGGCGTTGCTTCTGGTCCACGCCAAGAGCGTAGAATCGCCCCAAATCTGCCTATTCCACTCTGGAGTCCCCATGGAACGCTCAGCTATCGATCGTGCCGCCCGCCTTGCCGGCCTCGAACTCTCGCCCGACACTGACATCGCAGTTACCGGCGCAGACCCGGTTATCCCCGCGCCGTTCCACCTCGGCGAGGGCGCCGCCACCGCACTGGCACTGGTCGGCCAGGAAGCGAACGCGCTATGGGAAATGCGCGGTGGCCGTAAGCAAACGCTTACTCTCGATGTGCGCCACGCGGCGGCGTCGCTTGTCAGCTATACCCAACTCAAGGTGCCCGAACTTCGGGCACCCGCGCGCACTCCGTCCGCAATCACCGCCATCTACAAATGCGCCGACGACCGCTATATCCATCTGCACGGGAGCTTTGAACAGGGCCGAGGCATCTACGCCGAGCTCGGTCTCGAGTTCGGCGCCGACGCAGAGGCCGTCACAGACGCAACCGCAAAGCGTGGTGCCTTCGAACTCGAAGATGCCCTCGCCGTGCAGGGCCGCTGCGCCGCCGTCGTCCGCAGCCCCGAAGAGTGGAACCGCGGCCCGCAGGCTGCCTGGCTGCTCTCGCGTCCCGTGGTCGAGGTCACCCGTATCGGTGATGCGCCGCCGGAGCCGCTCCATGATGGTCCACGGCCGTTGAGTGGCGTCCGCGTGGTAGACGCGACACGTGTCCTCGCGGGGCCAACCTGCGCACGAACGCTGGCCGAACACGGTGCCGATGTTGTGCACATCGCATCGCCGAACCTTCCCACGATGGACCTCTTCGAGATCGATACCGGCCACGGGAAGCGCCAGGCGTGGTGCGACCTCAACGACGCTGCGCAGGCCGCGCAACTCCGCGGCCTCCTGCTCGAGGCGGACGTCTTTTCGCAGGGATTCCGGCTTGGCAAGCTTGCTGGACGTGGCCTCGGCCCGGAGCAGCTTGCCGAGCTGCGTCCCGGCATCATCTACGTCTCGGAGAACTGCTACGGGCAGGTAGGCCCGTGGGCGCAGCGGCCCGGCTGGGAACAACTCGCGCAGACGGTGAGCGGCGTCGCCCACACGATGGCGCAGGACGGCGGGAAGCCGCGCCTCAGCGGCGCCGCCATGAACGACTACACCACGGGCTACTTCTCTGCGCTCGGCACGATGATCGCACTGCGCCGCCGCGCCGTCGAAGGTGGCTCGTGGCTCGTCCGCACTTCGCTCACCCAGACAAGCATGTGGTACATCCGGCTCGGCACCGGGCTCGACCGGTCCGCTGGCCAGGGCCTCGGTGACACCGCCGCTTTCATGGAAGATGTCGCTGCCACCGGCGAGGCCACCTACGGCCCCTACACCCGGCTCCGCCCAGCCCTGCAGATGTCCGAGACACCACCCCACTGGGCTACGCCTTCCGTTCCCCTTGGGTCGGGCACGATGGAGTGGCTGCCGCGGTAGGTGGGGCAGCAATGGTAGAATGCCGCTATGGCGCAGCTCGCGTATCGTCCGAAACCAGTCTCTGATGTCCCGCCACTTCAGGCCGGTGACCGCCTGACGCGCGAAGAGTTCGAGCGCCGCTGGGAGTTGCATCCCGAAATCAAGAAGGCCGAACTCATCGATGGATTGGTGTTCACCGATGTGTCAGTTAGCCCCCGGCATGGCGAACCGCATTCAGCGCTTATGGTGTGGCTTGGCTCTTACTGGGCAACGCGTCGCCAACTCCAAATGCTCGACAACACGACCGTACGAATGCCGCACGAAGACGACCTCCAGCCCGATGTCCTCTTGCGGCGTCGCGAGGGCGGCACATCCACGCTCGTCGAGGACGAGGCAATCGAGGCGCCGCCCGAGTTCGTTGGCGAGATCGCTGCCAGCTTTGCTTCTTACGATATGCATCTCAAGAAAGAAGCCTATCGCCGCGGCGGAGTGCAGGAGTACCTCGTGTGGCAGGTTTATGAGCAGCGCATCGACTGGTGGTCGCTCGAAGGTGGCGAATATGCCCCGCTCGAACCGGATGCCGCCGGGGTTATCGAAAGCAACATCTTCCCCGGCTTGCGCCTGAACGCAATAGCGCTGCTCGAAGGAGACCTGCCGGCCGTGCTCGCCGCGCTGACCTCGCCCGGCGAGACGCAGCACCAATAGCGCCACGAGACGCCTGGTGGGTAGCGCGATCCACCGGGGAGCGGCTCGGCCAGGACGTGGCGACCATGCCCATTGTCCGAGAGCGGACGTCGTGGTGCGTCCCCCTGCGTTAGACTGGTACTCACACGCCCACGCCCCAGGAGGCCCACCATGACCGACGATCTCGCAAAGGCTCGCGAACTCCGCCAGGCCTACGACGAAGCCGTCGTCGCCGAGGGCAAGGAACTCGCCGGGCCATTCATGACCGTCTCCGGCAAGGAGATCAACCGCCTCTACGATGCCACCGATGTCGCCGGCCTCGACTACGAGCGCGACATCAACCTCCCCGGCAACTACCCCTACACGCGCGGCATTCACCGCACCGGCTACCGCGGCAAGCCCTGGACCATTCGCATGTTCAGCGGCTTTGGCTCGGCCGAAGAGACGAACGCGCGCTACAAGGACCTCCTCGCCAGTGGCAACAACGGCCTCTCCATCGCCTTCGATATGCCGACGCTCATGGGCTACGACCACGACGAGCCGTGGGCCGAGGGCGAATTCGGCAGCTGCGGCGTCGCAATCGATTCGATCGCGGACATGGAAATCCTCCTGAGCGATCTGCCGCTCGACAAGATCACCACGTCGATGACGATCAACAGCCCCGCGCCGGTTGTCTGGGCGCTCTTCATCGCGGCGGCCGAAAAGCGTGGCATCCCGCGCGCGCAACTCGCCGGCACGCTCCAGAACGACATCCTCAAGGAGTACATCGCCCAGAACGAGTTCCTCTACCCGCCAGCCGAATCCATGCGTCTCGTGACCGACACCATCGAGTTCGCATCGAAGGAGATGCCGCGCTGGAACCCCGTCTCAGTGAGCGGCTACCACATCCGCGAGGCCGGCTCGACCGCCGCGCAGGAACTCGCCTTCACCCTCGCGGATGGCATCGAATACGTGAAGTGGGGCCTCGAACGCGGCCTCGATATCGATAGCTTCGCCGGCCGCATCAGCTTCTTCTTCAACAGCCACAACGACTTCTTCGAAGAGGTCGCGAAGTTCCGCGCCGCACGGCGCATCTGGGCGCGGCAGATGCGGGA
>JAFKFP010000212.1 GCA_017308185.1 bacterium
CCACTCGTGACCCCGACGATCACGACGATCACAACCACCAGGGCGGCCAACGCGCCGATGATGCCCAGGCAGCCCAGGAAGCCCCATCTGAAAGCTCCGCCGCGCTTTGCATGGTCCGGTTGCGTGGGACTGGCCATGATCGCCGCGCGCCGAGTCGCGTACTCGTCGTCGTTGAGTACGCCCTTCTTGCGGAGCGCGTCCAGCTCCTTGAGTTGCCGTTCGATGTTCGTTTTCGCCAATTGCGGATCTCCTTCCCTTATCGAGGTAAGATCCAACCTAACCCTACGTTTACAGCGATAACATACCCGGATTAGAACGCCTGTCCGGAAAACGACAATACATGGCGCGGCGTTTAAAGTAGCGACAGCGTTTGTCGCGATTCATCGCTGCTCCGACGCTTCTTGCTAGCGCACTCGCCGTGAAAGGTCGGTAATCGTCCCGAGGAAACCAGTCACTTTGCCGTTCGTCGCGCGTTCGGGCACAAGCGCCGTCAGCACGCGCAACGAACTCCCGTCGGGCCGGAGCAACCGAAACTCCTGTTGGAAGGGCTCGCGCCGCGCAGCCGCCTCGTGCCACACCCGTGTAACGCGGCCGCGGTCACGCACATGGACGCAGGCTTCCCAATCGGCGGTCCGAAATCCCTGGGCGTTGCGTCCCGAAATCTCTCTCGCGCGTTCGTTCGAGTACGTGCACTCGCCATCCAGGCTCATCCTGAAGATGCCGACCGGTGCGATTGAAGCGAGCGTGTGGTAGAGCGCTTCACTCTCCCGCAGTGCGGCCTCGGCCGCGCGCCGACGGCTGATGTCTACCACCGTGCCGACGTAGCTACGAATGCCCCCTTCTTCGTCCTCCTCCGCCCGTGCTGAGATCAATGCCCAGCGGGAGCGGCCGTGGGGGCCAACCATCCGCGCCTCCGTATGGAACGGCTGCTTCTCGCGCAGCGCTCGCGACCACTCTTCGAGGACCGATGCGCGGTCGTCCTCGTGCACCACGAACGTCCATCCCATACCCTGCAGCCGATCTGGACTGTGGCCAGTCATGGTGCTGAGCCGCTCGTTCGCGTAGATGCAACGGCCCTCCGAATCCAGGCGGAAAATGCCAACCGGCGCGACACTCGCCAGCAGGTGGTAACGCCGTTCGCTATCTCGAAGCGCCGCCTCTGCCTGCCGTTGCGATGTGGTGTCACGCAAGACGATGCCAATATATGGGCGCCCGGCGTGTTCACCGCGCGTGAGGCTCGCGTCGCCCACGAACGCATTCCCATCGGCGCGAAGGAGCAGCATCTCGAGCGCCGCTGGCGAAGCTATCGCACCCGAAATCCCCTGCCCGATGAGTTGCGCACCGTATTCTTCGCGGTATGGCGCCGGGATGAAGCGCTCCAGGCTGCGTCCCACCGCGGCACTACGCTCCACCCGGAAGAGGTCGCAGGCTGCGGGGTTCATTGACGTGACGACCAGGTCTTGGTCGATCGTCAGGATCGCCTCCCTGACCGTCGCCACGACGCTCGACACCAGCGACTCCGCTGCACGCACGCGGCGCTCACCCTCTCGCTGCGCTGTCAGGTCCGTCACCACGCCCACGTGGGCCGCGCGCCTTGCCCAGGCTGTGCGCTCGGTGCGCACTTCGACTTCGATGAGGCGGCCATTCCTCGCCAGGTGGTCACATTCACGCCTGCCCGGCTCCACCGGGCCCATCCATGCCGGCTCAATATCAGGCAACCGCATCCCGAGCAGTTCCTCGCGGCGGTAGCCGTAAAGATCCGTGGCCGCGGCGTTCACTTCGACGAACCGCAGCGTCGTGTCGTCGCACACCCACGCCGGTGCGGGCATCGCCGCCAGCAATGCCGCGAAGGGCGCCTTCGATGTGGCCGTAGCTTCGGGCTTGCGTCCTGCCATACAACGTCCTCCCTACCGTTCCCGGCAGGATAATAGCGGCAATCATAGTCTTCCATTTACAGCATGAATAGCACCCAATTTCGAATACTTCACATTCGCGTCCGCATGGCGCCCTGCCCCGTCATGCCGCACCATACGGCCTATGGAACACCTGCTCTCCGAAGTCGCCGGAGTCTCCGTGGCGGCACTTGCCGAACGCTATGGAACGCCGTTTTTTGCCTATGACCGCGCCGTCATCGAACAGCGCATCGCCGACCTCGCTGGCTTCGAGACGGTCCGCTTCGCGCAAAAGGCGTGTTCGAACATCGCCATTCTTGCCCTCATGCGGAGTCACGGAATCGTCGTGGATGCAGTCTCTGCCGGCGAGATTTATCGCGCCCTCCGCGCCGGCTATTCGCCCGCTGGTCACCCGCCTGGCATCGTGTACACCGCCGATGTCTTCGATGATGACGCCCTCGCACTCATCGCCGAACACGGCGTCCCGGTGAACTGTGGGTCACCGGATATGCTCGAACAGCTCGCAGACGCGGCGCCGGAGGTACCGGTGACGCTCCGTATTAACCCCGGGTTCGGCCACGGTCACTCGCGCAAGACCAACACTGGCGGCCCGCTCTCCAAGCACGGTATCTGGCACGAACAGCTCGAAGACTGCCTGGCCCGCGGCAAGGCGCTCGGGCTCAATATCAGCGGCCTGCACCTCCACATCGGCTCGGGCACCGATTTTGAACACCTCGCCACTGTCTGCGACGCCATGGTGGGTTTTGCCCGGCGCATGGGCGGCCAACTCGAGACCATCTCCGCTGGCGGCGGCCTGCCGATCCCCTATCACAGGACGGACTCACGCATCGATCTCAATGCCTACCGCGAACTCTGGGCCCGGGCACAGCGTGCTATCGAAGACATAATCGGCCATCCGGTAGCGCTGGAAATCGAACCTGGCCGCTACCTCGTCGCCGAATCAGGGATACTCGCTGCGCGTATCCGCGCCGTCAAGGAGCAGGCCAACAACACCTTTTATTTGGTCGATGCGGGATTTGAGACACTCGTGCGCCCGGCCATGTATGGCTCGTTCCACGAGATCTCCGTTGTCCGGACCGACGGCAGCGTGCCGGCGCGCGAAGTCGACGCTGTCGTGGGTGGGCCACTCTGTGAATCTGGGGACGTCTTCACACAGGAAGAGGGCGGTGTCGTCGTCACGCGGCGCCTCCCCGAAGCCCGCGTCGGGGACCTGCTCCTCATTCACGATGCTGGCGCGTATGGCGCGTCAATGTCTTCCAACTACAATACGCGGCCGCTCGCCGCCGAATTGCTCGTTGCCAATGGCCAGGCCGACGTCATCCGCGAACGCCAGACGTTCGACCACATCCTCCAGTTCGAACGCATCCCGGCCGCCCTCCAGGCCTAGGCTGGCCGCCGACGCGTCGCCGGTACCGGGTACCGGGTACCGTCCACCGGGTACTACACTCGATCCATGGCTGCCACCAAGTCTCCTCTGCGTGAACGTTTCGAGGTCGAACGGCGCCGTGCAGCCATGCTCACGTTTCTTCTCACGGGCGCGATCGGCATCATCATCGGCGACACCTGGATCAACTCCTGGGCGGGTATACCGGGCGGGCTCATAGGAGGCGGCGCTGGATACGGATTCATCTATCTGTACGAAAGCTTCATGTGGCGGCGCGAACACGGAGGGAACCATGACTGAGCAGCCACTTTCGCACCTTGATGAGCATGGCGCCGCGCGGATGGTCGACGTTTCAGCCAAGCCTTTCACCCAGCGCGAGGCCATCGCCGAGGCGACGGTTTCCATGCAGCCAGAAACACTCGCACTTATCCAGCAGGGTGGTATCCCCAAGGGCGATGTCTTCGCAGTCGCGCGCGTCGCCGGGATCATGGCGGCGAAACACACGAGCACGCTTATCCCGATGTGTCACCCGCTGCCCATTACAGCCGTCGAAATGGCGATTGCTGCTGACGGCGACGCGCTCGTGCGCCTGACGGCTACCGTTCGGACGACAGGTCAGACCGGCGTCGAGATGGAGGCTCTCACCGCCGCAAGCGTCGCGGCCCTCACCATCTATGACATGTGCAAAGCGGCTGACCGGGGTATGGTCATCGGCGAGGTTCGGCTGCTCGAGAAGCGCGGCGGCAAGTCCGGAGAGTGGCTCGCCGCCAACCGCACCTCGCAGGTCTGAGGGACGCAGTCCACGATTGCGCATCGTGGGCCTGCCGATACACACCAGGGACGCCGCCCGCAGCGGCCGCGAAACGCGGTAGAATCCGACCGATGGTGCTCCGCTACGCCACACAGCTGAACCACGAGATCGAGCGCTTCCGCGACGGCGCCTGGGAGAGCAGCCCTGATTCGCTTGCGATCGAGGAGCCGCTCGAGTTGCGTCTCGCGTGGCGTGCGGCCGGGCGCGCGCACAGAGAGCCGATCTCCATCACGATGCGCACCCCGGGCCGCGATTTCGAACTCGCGGCCGGCTTTCTCTACGCTGAGAGCATCATCTCCGGCGCCTCCGACATTGATGACATCGGGTACTGCCGCGACGTCGAGTCCGAGGAAGAACGCTGCAACACCGTCCTTGTGCGCCTGCGCCGGGGCCTCGAACCAGCCCTCGATCGCCAGCGGCGCAACTTCACGACCACCAGCGCCTGTGGCGTGTGCGGCAAGGCGTCACTCGAAGCCCTCGCGAACGACGGATGCCACATCCTTCCTCTCGGAACGAACGTACGGCCCGATACGCTTGTGCGGTTGCCGGCTACGCTTCGCGCCGCGCAGCGTGGCTTCGCGGCCACAGGCGGGGTCCACGCCGCGGGTCTGTTCGATCCGTCCGGGTCCCTGGTGGCACTCCAGGAGGACGTAGGGCGCCACAACGCCCTCGATAAGCTTGTTGGGGAGCAACTACTGGCCGGGAAGCTCGACCTGCTGGCTGGAATGGTTGTCGTGCTTAGCGGCCGCGCGAGTTATGAACTCATGCAGAAGGCGCTGCGTGCGCGCATCCCGATCGTTGCTGCCGTAGGCGCGCCATCGAGCCTTGCCGTCGATATCGCACGCGCCTACAACATGACGCTCGCCGGGTTCCTCAAGCCCGGCAGCTTCAACGTCTATGCCGGGAGGGAGCGTATTCATGACTGACCACGAAGGGGCGGATGCCCGCTTCGAGAAGTGGGACCCCGGCGTCGCACGCTATCTGGCCGCGAGCATGGCCGACATGGCAGGCCCGTGCCTTCCTATCCTCCATGCCTTGCAGGCGCGCTTCGGCTACATCCACCGCGAAGCCATCCCCATCGTCGCCGACGTCCTGAATCTCTCGCGAGCCGAGGTTGTCGGCATCGTCAGCTTCTATCATGACTTCCGTGACACACCGCCGGGCGACCACGTGCTCCGGCTCTGCCGCGCGGAATCGTGCCAGGCCATGGGCGCTGAAGCACTCGTAGCCGAACTCACCGATCGCCTCGGAGCCGCTCCCGGGTCAACTGCCTCCGATGGGAGCGTCACCATCGACTCCGTCTACTGCCTCGGCAACTGCGCTCTCTCACCGGCAGCTATGCTCGATGGCCGTCTTCTCGGCCGCGTGACTCCAGAGCGAGTCATGGCGCTGCTTGAAGGTGTAGGTGCATGACCACCATCTACATACCAGCCGATGGCGCCGCCGTTTCGGTCGGCGCTGATGAGACTGCCGCTGCCATTGCCCGCGAGGCCGCCGCACGCGGCGCCGAGGTGGCCATCACACGTACCGGCGCGCGCGGCGCGTTCTTCCTCGAACCGCTAATCGAAGTTGCCACCAGCAGCGGGCGCATCGCCTACGGACCTGTCACGTCTTCGGATGTGTCCTCGCTCTTTGACGCGGGGTTTCTCGACGGCGCCAGTCACCCCCTTCGGCTCGGACCACCCGAAGACATCCCCTTCTTCGCGCGCCAACAACGCTTCACGTTCGCTCGCTGTGGAGTCATCGACCCGCTCTCGCTCGACAACTACCGTGCTCAGGGCGGGTACGCCGGGCTCGCTCGCGCTCTGGCTATGCTGCCCGCGGAGGTTTGTGACGAGGTGACAGCGTCAGGGCTTCGCGGGCGGGGAGGCGCGGTTGAGCAGATTGTCGTTGAGCGAGCCCAGGCCATACGACGTCCAGGCCCCCAGGCAGGGGCGTCCCGTGATCTGGTTGCCGGTCTGCATGTAGGAAATCGCCGGCTCGTGATTGATCGCCTCGGTGTGCATGCT
>JAFKFP010000213.1:0-2055 GCA_017308185.1 bacterium
CGCCTGACCGAAAGGACTACCACGATGCCAGATATCCTCCTCGAACGCGCCGGCGGCCGTGCCGACATCATCCTCAACCGTCCTGACAGGAAGAACGCGATTACGGGACCGCTCGCCATCGAACTCGCGGCCGCCATCGGCGAGGCCGCAGCAGACGACAGCGTCAACGTCATCGTCCTCCAGGGCGCTGGTGGTGCATTCTGCTCCGGGCTCGACCTCAAAGAGTTTCGTGCGGACCCATCCCCGGAATGGCTCGGCTCCTTTTCGGAGCTTTGGAAGGCCGTCCACCTGGCGCTGTTCCGCTGTCCGAAGCCGGTCATCGGGGCGCTCGAGCGCTACGCCATCAACGGTGGCTCGTCGCTCGCACTCGCCTGCGATCTCCTCGTAGCCGGCGAATCGGCCTTCCTCCAGGTGGGTGAGATTCAGATGAATACCGCCGCCCCCATGAACATGGCGTGGCTCGCTATCCGCCATTCCGAGGCCGTTACCGCCCGCCTCACGCTTATCGGCGACCGCGTGCCTGGCCCTGAACTCCTCCGCCTTGGAGTCGCCACTGATGTGGTAGCCGATGACGAGGTTCTCGAGCGCGCCGGCGCCCTCGCCGATACCATCGCCGGTTACGGCGCAGGGGCCGCGCCCATGATCAAGCGCGGCTTCCGCCGGCTCGCACCCGGACCAAACGCCGAGGCATGGTTCGACCGCGGCGACGCACCACCGAGGAGACTCTGACCATCGTGGGTCAGCCGCTGGGCCGCCCCACACACGCCCGGGATCGTCAGTACCGCGACCGTCAAGGAGCGGCGGCCGCCATCGCCCCGAATCGTGAGCCGTGGCACGAGCGCGTATACTGCACCCCAATCGCCCCACCTGGCGAAATTGCATGAGGTGCGCCCCACCACCTATGAAGGTCTCTCCCTCCGTCCGCGCCGTGCAGGTCCCCGACCAGGACCCTATGCACCCGGACTTCACATCCATCTATATCATCGGCAACGGCCAAGTCCTCACCATCGATTCCGGCGAAGCCATCGACCGCTACCAATGGATGTTGCGCGGCTATCTCGCCGCCACCGAACATGCCGAGATCGCACTTGCAGGCATCACCCACCACCACGCCGACCACTCCGGGAACCTGAAGTGGATCCATGAAGAACTCAAGGCTGAGATCCTCACGCCAAAAAACGCCGTTCCACTGCTCAAGGGCAAGCTGCCCAGGTCAGGAGTCTCCCACTTCGAAGACGGCCAGGTCATCGAACTCGATGGCGGCATCAAAGTCCGTGTCCTCTTCACGCCCGGTCACAGCGTCGATTCTGTCTGCTACTACCTCGAAGACGAAGGCGTCCTCTTCAGCGGCGATACCCTGCTCGGTTCGTCCACCACAACCGTCGGGAACCTCGGTGACTACCGCCGCACCCTCCAGTCACTCCTCGAACTCCCGAACCTGAAAGTCATCTGCCCCGGCCATGGGCCGCTCGTGCACGACCCGCGCGAACGGCTCCAGGGCTACATCGACCACCGTAACCTGCGCGAACAGCAGATCCTCGGCGTCCTCAAGGGCGGCGGCGCCATGTCGAGCTGGGACATCATGCTCCAGCTCTACCCTGACATTAACAAGCGCCTCCACCGTGCCGCCGACGGCAACGTAAGAAGTCACCTCAAGCAACTCGAAGACGAAGGCCGCCTCACCACCTATGCGGGCAAACCGCGAAGGCCCTCGAAGCGGAAGATTGAACGCGAGCACGAACATGCAAGGCAACGCGAAGCGGTGATTCGGCAGGCGAAGCGATTCGAAGCTGATAAGCGGCGTGCCATGATCCGCGCCCAGGAGAACGCCCCGACGGATGAATGGATCGAGCCGCCGCGCTACGAACTCCGCTGAAGTCATGAGTTCGACGCGTGGCGGCCCCAAAGCCGGACCTGGATATCGGCTCATCCCGGCGGGGACGTCATAAGCGAGCGTCCCCATCGCCATCGTGTTCGCGGGCCGGCATACCTCGCGTATGACCACCAGGCGCGTCCGGGTTCTCCATCTCCTGGCGGTAGCTGCCCGTGGGCACC
>JAFKFP010000213.1:2065-8154 GCA_017308185.1 bacterium
CCCGCTGCTCCTCGATGAAGTCACGGAATCGCTCGAGATCGCCTTCGACCCGCCGGCTGACGAACCCAAGCTTGTCGCCAATAGTCTCGACCATGCCCTCGGGGTCGTAACTCATCTCGAGGTGCACGCGCGTCTTGGTGGGCGCGATCGCGTCGAACCGCACGAGGCCGGCATTTGTCGAGCCGGTCGTGTTCCGCCAGCTGACCATCTGGTCCGGGACCTGTTCCTGGATGATGGCATCCCACTCTTCGGATTTGCCGCCGATCTTCGCCCTCCAGTGCATGTGCCGATCGTCAATCTGTTCGACGTGCTCCACGCCTTCCATGAATCGCGGGAACTCTTCGAATTGGGTCCATTGGTTGTACGCGACTCGGACCGGGACTTCGACCTCGATGGATTTTTCAACGCGAGCCATAGTTTCACCTTTCCTGCCGTGATTGCTTCAGGTTACGGAGCTCTCGCTCTCAGAACGCTCAGACGTTGCCGCCTGCACCTATCGCTTCGCTCACAGATGCCGCGGGCTACCGAGAGTGGTCTTCCGGCGTAATACCCCGAACCAGGGCTGGGCTATCGCTGCAGTCCGCACCGCGACTCTCGGACAGCGGCGGTCACACAACCACCAGGACTCGCCCCGACCCCTCATTACAACCGCTGATCCATGGCCCTGACCCGCTATACAATGCCCACATGCCACGCATGAAGCTCGACGTCCTCGAAGCATTTCTCCAGGAGCCGCACATCGGCGTCATCGCCACGCTGCGCCGCGATGGGATGCCCTACACCGTGCCTGTCTGGTGGCTCCACAAGCCCGATGGCATCTGGATCACCGGCACCTACAGCCGCGTCTGGTGCAAGCAACTCCTGCACGACCCGCGCGCCTCGCTCTGCATCGAGGCCAGCGCGCCGGTGAGCGGGCATGTGGAGTTCGACGGCCGGTGTGAGGCGTTTCAGCTCCCTGATTTCGACATCTGGCCGATCTCGCGCGAACTCGCCGAGAAGTACGTCGGCCGCCGCGATCCCAACAACGCCGCCGCGGTCGATGCCTTCTTCACGAACATGCAGACCGAGCCGCGCCTGCTCTTCCGCCTCACGCCCGAAGTCACGCGCGCGATTGACATGCGCGTCTATCGCGGCAAACGCGAAGACCGCGAATTCCAGGACAAGAAAAAGTCCGAAGCGAACGCCGAGCCAAAGCCCGACATCGGCGATTTCCACAAGCGCGTCTCGGACCCGGCTGCGGACATCAAGGTCATCGGGACCGGCTTCTAGGAAGACTGTCAGGGTGGCTGCGCCTCGCTGTGGGCGCGGGGTTGCGATGGACCTACCACGCAGCTAGTCCGCGACGCATCCGTACTACGACGGCGCCGGGAGCGCCGGCTTCGAGCCGCCGCGATCGTTCGAGGGCGCCTCGTTCGGTAACCGGGCCGTATGCTTCGTGACACTTTTGTGTATTGATGTCCGGTTCGCGTGCGCCTAGCGTGATTGGTGTGCAGCGGCGATGGTCATTTGTGGCATTTGTGACGGTTTGCGCGGCCATCGTGCTCTTCTCAGCGGGCGCGTGCACCAGCACGCATGATTCGTCACCTTCTCCCTCCCTACCAGCAACATTAAGCCCCCAGCCTTCGGCCAGCGCCGAGCCGTCAGCCAGCAGCGACACCGGGATCCCTGCCCTCATGCGCTCCGCCACTGCGCGCGCCGGTAAGCCTAGACCGCAGATGACCATCGTCCAGGTGCAACCCGGCCACGAGGCTGCCGCCCTTAAAGCAGCGTCGCAGCGAGTCTGGTTCACGGTCAAAATCCCCGGTTACCTCGCCGGCCCGGCCACGCAGCTAATCCGCGTATTCACCAACGAAGCGATCCACGAAGACGATCCCAACGTTTCCATGATGGCCCAGCTCATGTACGAGGCGCCCGGCGAAACTGCGACGCCGCCGGCCAACAGCATGATGGTGATCGAGGAGGCGGGGCACCATTCGATCCGCCCCTCGGATGCGACGCCCGTCACCACGCCATCGAACGCCGGCTACACAGCATGGGTCGAACACTACCCCTCCAAACCGGGCATCCCTTTCGCCGCCGTGTACACCTTCATGACCTCGCATAACACGACGACGTTCACCTTCTCGCTTCAGAAACCCGTCAGCGATGCGCAGGCCATCAAGATGTACGATTCCCTCAAGTGACCTGCGATCGACATGCTTGGCCGGACACCCCAATGATGTTCCAACAACGCCCCGACCCCGAACTTATCCGAGACCCCAAACGGGCGCTCATCGACATGGCGATCGTCCTCGTCCTTATCGCGATCGCCGTCGGCGTGCTTTTGTTTCTGGTCCATACGGCCGGAAACGGGCCCAACGTCAGCGGCGTTCTAGGACCGCCCGGCACCGTGACCCATTTGGTGTCGCCAACACCGTAAGCGACCTCCTTCCCCCTCGTCCCGCCAGCCCCTACGCTGCGACACGATGTCCACGCTCAAGCTCTGGTTCGCCGCTTCTCGCCCTGTCTCATTCACCGCCGCCGTTGTGCCGGTCGTCGTCGGCACTCTGCTCGTCGCCGGCGACCACTTCTCATGGTGGAAGGCGCTGCTGGCCGTGCTGGGCTCGGTTGCCTTTCTGGCCGGCACCAACTTCGTGAACGACTACTATGACCACCGCAAGGGCGCCGACGGCCCTGACTCGCTCGGCCCCGCCGGCTTCATCCAGCGCGGCGTGCTGCAACCCAGGGAGGTGCTCATCGCCGGCATCGTGTGCTTTGTCGCGGGCGCGGTAATCGGTCTCGTGCTCTGTGCAGTGACCAGTTGGGCGCTGTTGTGGCTCGGCGTAGCGAGCTTGCTCGCCGGGTTCCTCTACACCGGCTGGCCCGTCCACCTCGCGTACATCGGCCTCGGCGAAGTCACCGTCTTCCTCTTCATGGGGCCGGTGATGGTGCTTGGTGGCGCCTTCGTGCAGGTCGAAGAGTGGCGCTGGGAGGCCGTCGTGGCCGCCCTCCCGATCGCCTTCCTCGTCACCGGCATCCTCCACGCGAACAATTTGCGCGACATCGAAAACGACCGCGCCACCGGCAAACGCACCATCGCTACCATGATCGGACGCCGCTGGGCCAACCGCGAGATGTACTTCCTGCTCGCTGCCACCTACATCAGCCTCATCGTCGCGGCCGCCGTCCGCGCATTGCCGTGGCCCGCGCTCATCGCGCTCGCAACCATCCCGCTCGTGCGGCCCATCGTCCAGGTAGTCCGCACCAGCACGAATCCACGCAAGCTCAACCTCGCGTTGTTCCACACCGCCCAACTGCACATGCGCTTCGGCGCCGTCCTCGCGCTCGGCCTGATCGCCAACTGGATCTGGGTGAGCAGGTAGTTGTTATTTTATAGTTGGTAGTCGTTTGTTGCAGGTTGCAAGTTCCAAGTTGCAGGACGCAAGTTGCCGGTTAGGCCGTGCGCCAGGAGCCATGTACGGTGTCGGTGCGGCGAACAACCGCTAACAACTAACAACTTGCAACTTACAACTACCCGCGCCGCCCCATCGATCCCGGGTCGAACGGATACGCCACCACCTGTACCTGCCGCCGCGGCGCCAGCATCTTCCGCAGGCTGCTCATGCTCTGGTTCACCAGCGGGCGCTCATACCATCGCGTCACTTCCACCGACGGCACCATCACCGTCACTTCGTGCGGCGCCGCGTGGAGCCGGTCAATCACATATGACGCGATAGGGTCGGCAATCGTCCGGAACGGCGAGTCGATGATCACGAGCGGCACACTTGGGAACTGTCGCAGCCACCGCTCTTCAACAGTCGATGGCTCGTCCGGGTCGACGATCACGTGCACGGCCGTCACTTCGCTCGAACGTTCGCACGCCGCCCCGATTGTCATCACGCTTGCGAGCGTAATGTCCTCAACCGGCACGATGATTGGCACCCGCGATTCACCGCTTGGTTTCATGTCGAGCACCGCATCGGGCGAAACAAAAAGCGACCGTTGCAGCCGCTTGTAAAACCGCCCAATCAACCAGAATACGAGCGCCAGCACCGGGATCAGGATGACGACGATCCAGGCGCCTTCGAGGAACTTCGCTTCGATGATCACCGCGAAGACGAGTGCCGTCGCTGATGCGCCGATGGCGTTGATGATCGCCGAGCGTTTCCACCGCGCGTCACGCGTCCGCAGCCAGTGCCGCACCAGCCCCAATTGGCAGAGCGTGAACGAAAGGAACACACCCAACGCGTACAGAGGAATAAGCCGCGTCGTTGTGGCGTTGAACGCCACCAGCAGCGCGCACGCAAGCGCAGTCAGCACGATGATGCCAACGCTGAACACTAGCCGGTTCCCCCGCGCATGGAACATGCGCGGCATATACCCATCACGCGCGAGTACCGCCGCAAGCATCGGGAATCCGTTGAACGACGTGTTCGCCGCGAGCACCAGGATGCCCGCGGTCATGATGTTTAGCACCCAGAACAACACCGTCCCGTCGCCGAACGCCTCCGCGCCAAGCTGCGACAGGATCGTATCGTTCTCGTCCGGGATGAAGCCCAGGTGCCGCGCGAGGATCGTGATGCCGATGAACAGTGCGCCGAGGATGACGCCCATCCATACCATCGTCGTCGCGGCGTTCTTCGGCGCGGGCGCTTTAAACGCCTGCACGCCGTTGCTGATCGCCTCCACTCCTGTGAGCGCCGAACAGCCGTTCGCGAACGCTTTCAACACCAGCAACACGCCCAGCGATTCCGTTGCCTGCAGCTGATGCCGCGGGGCCCCGGCCGCAAGCGGGTTCTCGCCGCCGCCCAACACCTTGCCCAGCACCACCGCAATCGCGAGCCCTGCGATGAACACGAAGATGTACGTCGGCACCGCGAACAGCGTCCCCGATTCGCGGATGCCGCGCAGGTTCATCACCGCCACCAGGCACACGAGCCCTACCGCGAGCGGCACCGCAATGGGGCGGAACTCCCCATTGATCGACGACAGCGCGTCAATCCCCGAGGCAACCGACACCGCGACTGTGAGCACGTAATCAATGAGTAGCGCCGCCGCGGCCGCCAGCCCCGCCGTCACGCCCAGGTTCTCGTGCGCGACGATGTACGAGCCGCCCCCGTTCGGGTACGCGCGCACGGTCTGCCTGTAACTCGCCACCACGATCGCCAGCAACGCCAGGATCGCGAGGCCCACCGGTAGCGACCACTTAATCGCACTCGCGCCCGCCACCACCAGCACGAACATAATCTCCTGCGTCGCGTACGCCACAGACGAAATAGCATCCGAGGAGAAAATGGGCAGCGCCCGGATTTTGTTGAGCCGCTCGCCTTCGAGCCGTGTGCTCGAAAGCGTCGTCCCCAGCACCAGGTCCCGCACAGCCAGGTAGCGGCCTTTCCAGCCTGTCCGGCGTTCCGCGTACTCCGTCGCTTCGAAGTGGCCACGGTGCGTCTCCACAATCTCCGCGTGCGGCAATTCCACGCGGTAACGGGATACGCGGCCACGGCGGTCCGTGCCTGGGCTGAACTGGGGTCCGGGACCACCGGGCGAAGCCATAAGGGGGAGCGTACTCCGTGATGGCCGAATGCGTCATCAGCCATACGTACTACTTATCACTTCACATGCTGCACGCTATATCTAAGTCATCTGATAACCCTGCCCGCCTTCGGCTTTCCCACGTCCCGGACAGCCCCTCAGAGTTTCCCCGGGCGCGTGCGTGCATCTGCTAGCATGGTGGAGCCAGGCTTCGCAGCTTGACACATAACCGCTGACAGCGGAAAAAGAAGCGCACGCCTCCTGACAAACCCGCCCCTGGCGCTGCCCCCAGCGGAGAGACAGAGACCTTGACCAGAACCACCAAACCGACCGGGAATCTCTGGCTCGCAGAAGAGCTGTGGAAGCTGAACGCCATCGAGTTCGGCGATTTCACGCTCGGCCGCACCGCGGTCCACTCCCCTATCTACATCAACCTCCGCCGCCTCATCTCAAATCCACGAGCGCTCGCGAAATGTGCGCGCATCATCAAGGAAGAGCTCGAAGCGCTCATGTCGATGCGCAACCCGCACGTCCAGCCCTTCACCCTCGTCGCCGGCGTGCCCTTCGGCGGCCTGCAC
>JAFKFP010000214.1:0-12025 GCA_017308185.1 bacterium
GTGCATCGGCGCTCACCTGCACGACGTCCTCGGCATCGGCGACCACCGCGCGCCCGGCAACGGCGATGTCGACTGGACGTACATCACCGAAGGGCTGCAGCACCTGCCCTCATACACCCTCGAAATCAACCAGCACCAGGGTGATGACACCGTGCGCGGTGCACCCGAATTCCTGGAATCCGTAGGTTTGCGCTGATGGTCACGCTTCGTGCGCGCTTCGTTCTCGACGATTGTCGCCGTGCGCTGGAAATGCTCGAAGACGAAGAGGACGAGCATCGCTGGCGGGTGCTGTGGGTGGCTGCCGTCGTGCTGCTGCGGACAGTGGGCGATGTGTTACACAAGGTGGACTCGAGGGGTAACCCCAGACTTGCCGTTCAAGCAGCCACAGCGTTCGACAGGTGGAAGCAACGAGCGTATGGGGACGACATCTTTCAGGACTTCATTAAGAAGGAGCGCGACAAGGTTGTGCATCTGTACGAGTTGAATGTGTACGACAGCGACACGATAGCCGTGGCAGCGGATTCTGGTTCCGCGGACTTGCTAGGCGGCAACTTATATCGACCAATCGTAGACGGCGTTTGGGAGGGGGAAGACGCGCGGGATGTTTTACAAGCTGCCATTGACTGGTGGGATCGCGAGCTCGCCGTGATCGAAGATCAAGTGCTACGCCACTGACGACGTCGACAAACGACGGAGATGATTGCCCCCAATTGCTCGATCGGGAATGCCGGCGTCGAAGCCCCAACAATCCCAGAAGCTCGCGGATCGGCTACACTCACCACCCGAACCCCATCGCCAATTCCGGAGGATTGCCATGCCCTACGCCCGCCCCGAGCTTCTCGTCGAATCCGGCTGGGTTGCTGAACACGCCGACGACCCCAACGTTCGCATCATCGACTGCGCGACACTCGAAGCCTACCGGCGGGCGCATATCCCGGGCGCTGTCCAACTGCCCGTCCATTACTACATCAAGGACGACGACCCCGAGGGCAGCGACCACGGCACGCTGGTGACGCCTCCGGCGAAATTCGAAGCGCTCATGGGCAAGCTCGGCGTCGGTCCGGATACGACCGTTGTCACCTACGATGACAACAACGCGCTAGTTGCGACGCGCCTCTGGTGGGTGCTGCAGTACTACGGTCACACAAACGCAAAGGTCCTCAATGGCGGCTGGCACCGCTGGCTGACCGAAGGCCGCCCGGTCACGTTCCACGCTACGCGTCCGGCGCCGGCTGAGTTTCACGCGAAGCCCAACCGCGAACTCTACGCAACGGTCGATGACGTACTCGCCGCCCACGCCGACCCTGCGTGCCAGGTGCTCGATGCGCGCACCGACGGCGAATGGGAGGGCACAAACGACCGCGGCAACAAGCGCGCTGGTCGCGTCCCGAACGCCAAGCACCTCGAGTGGCTCCGGTTCGTCAACAGCGATGACACCCGCACTTTCCTTCCAGCGGAAGAATGTGAGTCGCTCTTGCAGCAGGCCGGCATTACCCGTGACAAGCCAACCATCACCTACTGCCAGGGCGGCATCCGGGCTGCGCACGCTGCCTTCGTGATGGCGTTGCTCGGCTACGACGACGTCCGCGTCTATGACGGTTCGATGCGCGAGTGGGCGAACCGCGACGACACGCCGCTTGTGAAGTGAGACCCGTCACGGCAGTGCGGCATTTGGTGGCAGTTCGTATGCGATAAAGGCGGCGCCATCGGTACCGGCCGGGCCGGGCAGCACTTTCCCCCCGGGATGCTGCAGCTCAAGCTGCGGCAAATCGGCTCGAAACCTGCCGAGCAGGATGAACACCGGCCGTCCCCGCGCCGGGAAGTACACGAACCGTTGCGCCGGGTCTCTCGATCCGATGTCCTCGCCCTGCACATCCGGAGCGAGGAACTGGCGGCTCTCGTAATTGATAGACTGCCGGTCGGAGGCAAGGTAGACGTAGTCGCCCGGCTTGAGCGTCTCCATAAACCGGGTAGCCGCCGTGAAGTCAGCGGCATAGACCCACCGTTGCGCTGATGAGTCCGCGAACGTGGTGAAGTAGGGGACGATGCCCTGCCACGCGCACAGCACGATAACGCCGGTTGTGACTGCCGCTGACCCGGCACGCCAGGCCAGGCGCCGTCCGCGTCGCTCCAGGAACCGGGCGAACTCGGCGAGCGCAAGCGCCGCGAACATGGCGATACATGGCGTCATCTCGAGCGTGCGACGCGCCACTCCTTGCTCATTGCTGAGCGCCGCGGCCGCCGGCGCCACGGCGATGATGACCAGCCCGATCCAAATCAACGGTTCATTCCGCCGGCGACGCAAACCTGTCGCGGCTCCTGCGAACGCGAGTCCTGCCAGCGTCAACGGGAGAATTTGTGTCACGCCGGTACCATCGACGCCATCGATCTTCGGGCTGACGGTGAGCTGCAGCCACGCGTCGCCATATCGCGTCGCCAGCAAGCGCGTCTTCGCGAGTGGCGTGTCATGCTTATCCCACGTGGGAGTGGAGGCGATCGATTCGGCCCGAAAATGCTGAAAGTATCCGTTCGCACCGTCCGCGGCGAACCCCACCATCGGCAATGCCACCAGTACCAGGCCGCAGGCGAACGCGGCAACACAGAGCAAGTCGCGGCCAAGTGGCCGATACCTGCGCGCAATGAGCAGCCCGACCAGCAGCAGCAGGAAGGCGCCTATCACAACATAATGCGCGTTGTACACGTAGATCCCGGCGGCCGTGAGCGCTCCCGCGACGGCATACCACGCGATGCTCTCGCGGCGGATTGCTTCGCTCAGCGCCCACGCGGCCAGGAGCGTGACCAGCGGCCACGAACCGACCGGGAACCCGGTCCGCGTGAGCAAGAGGTGCCATCCCATCGTGGCCAACAACACCGCCGCCAGGATCCCCTCGCGCCGGCCGAATCGCGATTTGATGGCGAAATACAGGACCAGCACCGTCAGTGTCCCCATGAGGGCCGGGACCAGCCTTGTCGCGAACGCCGTGTTGCCTAAGGCCTTGATTGCCGGCGCTACGAGGTAGAGCGGTCCTGCCGGCTGACCGCGTGCAAGCGGTGAATACGGCCCAATCCACCCGTCGCGCAGGATGTGCTGTCCTTCAAGCCCGGCGACCGCTTCGTCGCCGTGAAGACCGGCTGGGAGACTATCAAGCCGGTAGGCCCGGAGGAACAGTGCTGTCCCCACGACCAGCGCGACCGCGATCACCTCTGCGAGCACTCGCCGGGTGCGCGGCTCCGAGAACGCCTCGCGCCACCCCTGGCCCAGTCTGGCGATCACCCGGCACAGGGCGTACTTGTGGGCGTCTGAGTTGTCGGTCCCGAGCCGCTGTGGATCGCCTGGTTCGGGCCATCGAGCGTGAGGGTCGGGGTCGAAGTCGGCGTGTCAGTCGCGGTCGAGGTCGCCGTCGGGGTGGGCGTATCGGTCGAAGTGGCAGTCGCCGTTGCGGTTGGAGTCGGCGTAGCCGTGTCCGTTGGTGTCGCCGTCGGCGTGGATGTCGGCGTGTCGGTTGGCGTCGCGGTTGCGGTCGCTGTTGGGGTTGATGTCGCCGTGTCGGTTGGCGTGGCGGTTGGAGTGGACGTTGGCGTGTCCGTCGGTGTGCCGCTGACTGTGGGCGTTGGGGTATCTGTGGCCGAGCCGGTCGCGCTCGGCAACGCCGTCGACGTGCTGGTCCTCGGTGTTTGGCTCGGGCACCCGGTCGCAGTCGCCGTGAACGTCGGGATGATGACCGTCGGGATCGACGGCAAAGTCGGCGTCGCACACGCGGGGAAGTGTTGCTGTGTCGTCGTGGCGTTTGGCCCCGAGCCCGCGGCGGTGTCACCCGTTTCGCCGGAGGCGATCATCGGGGCGTACGCATAATACAGGCAGCTATGGCTGGCGTTGCCCCCGTTGTCCAGGGCGAGACCGGCGGCGAGCAGCATGCCCGCACCAATGATCGCCGGTACCAATGCGAACAACCGGTAACGCCGCGCGATACTCCCCACGTGACCTCTCCTGAGAAGTGCCCGCTGCAGCGATGAGTGTAAGTTATTTCAAGAGATTATCAACCCTTTTCGAGCCCCCTGTCCGGGCTTTTGCGCGACTGTAACCGCCGCCGCTGCCAGAATCATGGTTCCAAAACCGGTAGGACATACCCATGAAGCTCGCCATCAACATCGGCTACTCCGGCGCTCAGATGACGCTCCCGCTCGACCACATCCTCGAGTGCGAACGGCTCGGCTACGATTCCGTCTGGACCGCGGAAGCCTATGGCTCCGATGCGGTCACGCCGCTCGCGTACATCGCCGCGAAGACGACGCGCATCAAGCTCGGCACGGCCATCATGCAGATCCCCGGCCGCACGCCCGCGATGTGCGCCATGACCATGTCGACGCTCGATGCACTGTCTGGCGGACGTGCGCTCTGCGGGCTCGGGCTCTCCGGCCCGCAAGTCGTCGAAGGCTGGCACGGCGTCCCCTACGGCAAGCCTGCCGCTCGCATGCGTGAATACGTCCAAATCCTCCGCAAGATCTGGGCGCGCGATGAGCCAGTCACGCTCCAGGGAAAGGAGTATCAACTCCCCTACTTCGGCCCCGGCGCGACGGGCCTCGGCAAGCCGCTGAAGAGCATCCTGCACGGCCGCCAACTGCCCGTATATCTCGCGACCATGGGCCCGATGAACATTCGGACCACCGCCGAGCTCGCCGATGGCTGGTTGCCCATCTGGTATTCCCCACAGCGCATGCACCTTTTCCGCGACGATATCGAAGCCGGCTTCGCCCGGGCGGGCAATGGCAAGTCGTGGAAGGACTGGGACATCGCCGCGGGCTGCAGCGTTATCGTTACGGATGACGTGAAGGGCGCGCTCGCGACCATGAAGCCGCAGCTCGCGCTTTATCTCGGCGGCATGGGTGCGCGCGAGAAGAACTTCCACAATGAGATGGCGCGCAAGTACGGCTACACAGAAGCCGCCGAGAAGATCCAGGACCTCTATCTCGCTGGCCGCAAGAAGGAAGCCGAAGACGCCGTCCCCGACGAACTCTGCGACGAGATGTCGCTCGTCGGCCCCGTCGAACGCATCAAGGAGCGATACCGTCTCTGGGAAGACGCCGGCGTCACAACCATGATCATCGGCTCGCGCCAGCCCCAGGCGCTGGAGTTGATGGCGGAGATCACCGGCGCGAACAGACTGGCATCCTCCTAAACTTCCGAGCGACGGCTGCGGTAGCCTTTTGGCTGCCGTGAACACTCGGTTGCGAGATCGAACTGGCACATGTATTGTCTGCGGACTCACCCGGGCGGGTTTAAGGGAGGAGCGATGAGTGTCAGAGACAATCCGGAGCTTACGTCGCGAGAACGCCAGGTGGCGGAACTGCTCGCACGGCGATGGACGAACAAGGAGATCGCCGACGCGTTGGTCGTGAGCGAACGCACGGTCGAGACGCACGTGGCACACATACTCGCCAAGCTTGGCGCCCATAGCCGCCTTCAAGTCCGGCGACGGCTAAACGACTCGGGCAAATCGGTAGAGAGTACTGACGCGGGGCACGGGCATCGAGCGTAGGTTGTGGGTCAGAAGGGGCTAGCGTAATGGACACGTTTCGTGCAGTCACAGGCCGCCTGGATTGGCCCGTCCGTTTTACATGGTGGGTCGTATTTCTTGTCGTTGCTAACATCGCGGCGTTCGGCGCGTTATTAGCGCCCAAAGCACACGCCGATCACAGCTTCCAAAGCGGCACATGCTACGTGACGCCCGAGATGTGCCAGAATGGCTACAATGGTGGCTTGTTCTACTTCCGCGTGGACGAATTCTGGGCCTCACCCAGTTCAATTAAGGCGAATGCCCAGATAGGTCTGCACGCGGCGATGAGCGCATGGAGTAGCGTAGCTGGGCCGCAGCTATTCCGGACCAGCACAGACTCTAACACGCCTGCAAATTATATATTCGCACAGGAATTTCCCGCATATCAGCCAACTGATCCGAATATAGTATCGCAGCTTTATAGCAATGCGGCCATCACCCTGAACCATGGTTGGTGGGGTAGCTCCTATCAGTACTATGGCATCTCGGGCTCGACGATCATGGGAGTGGCGCGTTGCTCATGAACAACTACTGGCCAACCGGCTGCAACTCCCAGGCATTTGGTACCTACGGCGTCAACGGGGCCACCACCACGGACATCGGTAATCCAACCTGCGTGACCCCGAAAGGAGTGAGGTGCATCTACCAGTACTGACGTCACTGATTGGCAGCATGGCCAAGGCTGAACCACACGGAGGACTTATGCTGAACCGAATCCGCTGGATGAGAATCGGAATCTCCCTGGCACTCCTGGGAGGGCTGTGTGCGGCAACTGGGATAGCGCTGTATGCGGGTTCCGATAGTCGGGCCGGGACGTTGGCGACGCGGACGCGACTGCCGTCACCCCTCTATGGGCTGTCAGCGCAGGAGCGGTTTGACACTGTCCAGAAGCTGGATGCGCAGGAGGCAGCAACGCAACAAGCGTTCCGCGAACAGTTCGCTGCCGCTGGGCGTGCGATTGGTTCGTTGCCGACCGCCGTTATGACGGGATCGGTGCTCACTGCTTCCGATTTGACCGAGCTCGCAGGAAGATCGCAGGCCGTGGTGGTTGGAATGGTGGTCGATCAGGCGATGGCGGACGACTATGGATCAGTGGTCTCAAGCCTACGCGTAGATCGGGTGTTGGCTGGTGCGTTGGCTGGCGCGAGCGTCGATATTCGACAGCCCGGTGCGCCGACACGTATTGGTGATGATGAAGTGCTGCTGCAGTCACCGGGCAATCCGGTGCTGCGCGGAGCGACACACTACGTTTTGTTTCTCGGCACCTGTATGAACCCGGAGTGGGTTGGCTACGCGTGCCTTGGCACGCTTGGCGACCAGTTCACAGTGACCGACGGGAGACTAACTCTCCAGGTCGGTGCCGGCGGAGAGACGGAAGACCAGTACTGGGCCTTCGCCCTGGACGGGGTGACTGTTGACGAACTGGCGGCACATTTGGCCGCGGCGAATCACTCTGGCGGATAGCATCGTCGCGGCCCGACGACCTCACAACTACGTTCTCGTTGCCGGCGTCAATCAAGTGATGCCGATGGACACGAGCAAGCAGTGTCGGAACTGGAGCGCGTTATGACCGAGCCACCAAACCTGGATGATCTGCGCGCCCAGAGGGACCCTGGCAGGTTCACCGGGGGCGCCCCGGGCGCGGGAGGCGCGGCTGGTTGCGGGGGGTGTTCGGTCGCGGCCTTCTCGATCACGGCGAGCGTCCTCACGATCGTGTTCTGGTTGTTGCTGTAACGGACAACCCGCGCGAGCAGAGGTGCACCCGCGTACGCTTATCCCATGCCCGACCGCACAGCCTACGACCCCGCACTTTTCACCGGCACCGCGAGCTACTATCGCCGCTACCGCTCGCACTATCCGCCCGAGACGTTCGCCTACCTCCGCGACCGTTTCTCGCTCGGCCCCGGCGTGCGCGTCCTGGACCTCGGGTGCGGCACGGGGCGGCTGACCATCCCCCTCGCCCAACTCGGCTGCGACGTCACCGGCATGGACCCGGACCGCGCCATGCTCGCCGAAGCCCGCCTCGAAGCCTCATCCCTCATCCCTCAAACCTCATCCCTCCATTGGGTCCAGGGTTCCTCGTTCAACCTCGCCCCCGCGCTCGGCGCCTTCCATCTCGTCACCATGGGTCAATCGTTCCACTGGATGGACCGTGACGCCACCGTCGCCGCGCTCGAACCGCTGATCGACACCGACGGCGGCATCGCCCTCATCGCCCCGTTCGACCGCTCTGGCCCGCCCACCGACGAACTCGGCCACGCCGAAGACGCTATCCGCGAAGTCGTCGCGCAATTCCTCGGGCCACGCCGCCGCGCGGGCAGCGGGACCTACGACCACCCAATCGACCACCACGAGCGCGTCCTCGGACGCTCCGCCTTTTTAACCACGTCGAGACGTGGCGTCATCCATGGAATCGCACCTGGACCATCGACGAACTCACCGGCCACACCTTCTCCCTCTCGTGGGCTGCGCCCCCGCTCTTCGGCGACCGCCTCTCCGAATTCGAAGCCGCCGTGCATGCCCACCTCACCGCGATGTTCCCGTCCGGCGCGATCCGCGAAGAGAGCGAAGTCGAAGTCGTGACTGCTACGCGGTAGCTGCACCGGCTACAGGCGGCGGCTTCTATCCGCCTCTGCAAATATTCGATACAACTCGTGTGCTCAATGCTCGCGTGCTGTCAGGGGCCTACGATTGTTCACAGTTCGGAACTGATGCGAGCAGCGTGATGGAGAACCGCGCCGAGGCTACCCACCCGCCAGTTACACAACCGCGAAGCACCTACGAGGCGTGCGCGTGACGGATTTCATGTTCGCCGTCCGCCTCGTCCACGTCATCGCGGGTGTGAGTTGGCTCGGCGAAGTCATCACCATCAACTTCGTACTGCTGCCCGCGCTCTTTCGCGCCACCGCCGATGATCGGAACGTCTTGCTCGTCACCGTCTTCCCTTATATCTTCCGCCTCGCCACGGCCCTGGGCGGGCTCGCTATTGTCAGCGGCGCCGGCCTCGTCCTCTGGAACACGCGGCTCGACCTGAGCTTGCTCGTCAGCACGTCGTGGGGGTGGCGCATCCTCGTCGGCGGCATCATCGGGCTCGTCATATTCGTATTCCACCTGGTCGAAGAGTCCGGCGCCGAACGCTCCCTCGCAGCCGAACTCGTCTTCCTGCGCGACAACGGCGATGAGGAGGCCGCGAAGCGGCTCCTCAACCACCTGGCGATCTTCCCGCGCGTCGGGATGCTCATCCTCATGGTGGTCGTCGGGCTCATGGTCGCCGCTGTCTGGCTGCCGTGAGCAAATGGACAGGCGGGGCCGGCGATACCGGCGGCGATTCATCTGCAAGCTTCGCGCACCCGCTCTTAATTCGGACGTGCTCACGTGCTTGCGACCATGGCTGCACCTCAAAACGGGAGCATCCACCATGGCACAACCACAGTACGCAGAAGGTCACGGCGACCAGCCCGAACATACCCATCCCGCGGTCATCCACGCGCACGACCACTACCACGTCACCCACCGCCACGGCGGTCTGATGAAGGATTGGTCGCACGACACGTTCTGGCACACGCACGAGCACAACCACAACACCCTGGTGCACAGCCACGATTACGAGGTTGAACAGGAAGAGCAGGAGCACGACCGCGAGGCGCACATCCACGATCACTCCGCGCCTTCGAACTCCAACGACGGCCGCTAGGGCCAGCGCCGCTCATCGACAGCCGCGGGTTCCGCGCGTATGGTTCGCGCCACAACGCCTCGCGTTTGAGCGCCGCTGCGTCTTACGGCGCCTTCTCGCGAGGCCACTCTTTGGAGAGCACGAACCATGCAGACTGACCCCACGGCCGCGGGCTTTTCACCCGCGCGCCTCAATCGCATCACCGGCCACCTGAACAAGAACTACATCGAGTCCGGCAAGATCACCGGTTGCCAGGTTATGGTTGGCCGCCACGGCGTGCCCGCCTACTTCGAGTCCTTCGGCTGCTCCGACCGCGAACGTAGTACGCCCACCGCCGACGACACCATCTATCGAATCTACTCGATGACGAAGCCGATCACGTCGATCGCGCTGATGAGTCTATACGAGCGTGGCCTGTTCCAGCTCAACGACCCGGTCTCACGGGCCATCCCCGAATGGAAAAGCCACGAAGTGTGGGTTTCGGGCGAAGGCGAATCGATGGAAACCCGGCCGCCGCGCCAACCCATGACGTTCCGCCACGTCCTCAGCCACACGGGCGGCCTCACCTACGGCGGCGGCCTCTTCCCCAGCAGCCACCCCGTCGATAAGGCCTACCAGCGCTACGGCGTCCGGCGCGGGAAAGATGAGACCCTCTCCGATTTCGTGCAGAAGCTCGCGAACGTGCCGCTGCGCTACGAACCGGGCGAGCACTGGATGTACTCCCTTTCGACGGACGTTTGTGGCGCCCTCGTCGAAATCCTCTCCGGCCAGCCGTTCGATGAGTATCTCCAGGAGAACATCTTCGACCCGCTTGGCATGAAGGACACATCCTTCTGGGTCACCCCGGAAAAAGCCAGCCGGCTTGCGGCGAACTACCAGCGTGGTGCGGACAAGCAACTCAAGCTCATCGATGACCGTCAGTCGAGCGCCTACCTCGAAAAGCCGTCGTTCCTGTCGGGCGGCGGCGGATTGACCAGTACCACCGTTGATTACTACCGCTTCTGCGAAATGCTGCGTCGCGGCGGCGAACTCGACGGAGCGCGCATCATCGGTTCGCGCACGCTCGAACTGATGACCCGCAACCATCTCAAAGACGATAGCGACCTGACGAGCATGGCAATCGGCGCTTTCTCCGAAACTGCTTACGAAGGCGTGGGCTTTGGCCTTGGGTTCGCGAGCACGCTTGATGAGGTCGCTGCTGGCTCGCTCGGCGCGGGTGATTTCTACTGGGGCGGCGCCGCATCTACCATCTTCTGGGTGGATCCAATCGAAGACTTGGTGTGCGTCTTTATGACCCAATTGATGCCATCGAGCACGTTCAACTTCCGCGGCCAACTCAAGCAGATCATCTATTCGGCCATCGAGGAGTGAATTTCCTCCGGTAGGCGCCGCCCGGCAATCGCGTCGCGGCGGCGCACACCGGTCGAGACGCACGGCTGCCGCGCGGGCGCCAGGCCATATTGAGCGCCGCCCACAGCGGACGGCCGCCTATAATCGGCCCATGTCTAATCCAATCCCACCGCTCAACCGCGAATTTCCGCCCATCTTCGATGGCCATGAAGACTTCATAACGCAGATCAAAGCGCGCGGCAGCACCTTCGGCCCACGTGGCGGACGTGACTTCTTCGCGGATGGCTCGGCCGAGGCCGCGGATGCCGCTGTCTCCCAGGAGAAGCGCGGCCATGTAGACCTCCCGCGCGCGATGAAGGGCGGCCTCGGCGGCTGCTTCACCTCGATCTATCTGACAAACGAGCGTGCCGAATACAACGCGCTCGCCTATGCCATGGACGAGATGAACGATGTCTTCCGGATCGCCGACGCCTCCGACGGGCGCTTTCGCATCTGCCGCACTGTCGCTGATATCCGCGCCGCCTGGGCCAACGATGCGTTTGCGTCCGTGTTCATGTTCGAGGGCGCCGACCCGATTTCGTGGAGCCTCAAAGAATTGCGCGTCTTTTACGAGGCCGGCCTCCGCCTCGTGGCCCCGACATGGAGCCGTTCGACGATCTTCGCACATGGAGTCGCCTTCCGCGGCAACTTGCCCCAGACTGGCCTCACCGATCTCGGCCGCGAGTTGGTCCACGAATGCAACAGCCTCGGTATCATCCTCGATGTCTCCCACATCAACCCGGCCGGTTTCTGGGACATGCTGGAAGAGTCTTCAAAACCCGTGCTCGCCACACACTCGAGCGTCAAAGCCGTCTCGCCGCACGTCCGCAACCTCAGCGATGACCAATTGCGGGCACTCGCACAGCAGGGCGGGACTGTCGGCATCAATTTTGCCAACATGTTCCTTCGGCCTGACATGCAGGGAAGCGACGATACAGCGCTCGATGTCATTATCAGCCACTTCCAGCACATCATTGACCTTGTGGGCGATGAACACGTCTCATTTGGCACCGACTTCGATGGGACCGACATCCCGGCGGTGATCCACGACGCCACAGGCTTACCTCTGGTGCTGCGTGAGTTCAAACGCCTGGGCTACTCGGACGATCGCATTGAGCGCATCTGCAACGCCAACTTCCTCCGGGTCGCCGCTGCCAACTGGCTCGATTGAACAGGGCGTTCGTGGCACGGAGCCATATCGAGCGCAGCGCCGGTGTGCGTGCGCCCGTCCACACGGGAAGAGAGGATCCTAACTGGATCCTCTCTTGGTGTAGAACGTGTCGCCCCGTATTCAGACACGCATCGAGCGCAGACGCCTGATCCGCTCTTCGCGCGGCGGATGCGTGCTGAACAGGTTCGACATGCCCTGGCCCGAGAACGGGTTGACGCTGTACAGCGCCGAGACGGC
>JAFKFP010000214.1:12104-21739 GCA_017308185.1 bacterium
GGGCGGGCGTAGGCTCGATCGGCGGGTAGGCGACACCGCGCTGGAGCTTTTCAAGAGCGCTCGCGAGCGCTTCGGGGTCCCCGGTGACGATGGCGCCGCTCTTGTCGGCTGCATACTCGCGCTGGCGGCTGATGCCCATCTGGATCATGGTGGCGGCAATCGGCGCGAGCATCGCCACCACGAGCATCAGGATCGGGTTGCGCTCCTCGCGGCTGCCGCCGCCGAACCCGCCAAACATGCTCGAGAACATGAGCACCTGGGCGATCATTGAAATAGCGCCTGCCACGGTGGCCACGATTGAACTCGTCAGGATGTCTCGATGCTTCACATGGCCCATCTCGTGCCCGAGCACGCCACGCAGTTCGCGGTCGGTCAGTATTCGTCGGATACCGGTGGTCACAGCCACAACGGCATGCTGGGGGTTGCGGCCCGTGGCGAATGCGTTGGGTGCATCCGTGTCCACCACGTAGACGCGTGGCATCGGCATCTTCGAAAGCTGCGCAACATCGCGGACGATGGCGAACAACTGCGGGTCCTGCTGTTCGGTCACCTCGTGTGCGCCAGCCATTTTGAGCGCCAGCTTGTCGCTAAACCAGTAGGCGCCCATGTTCATCACCGCGGCGATGACCAGGAACACGACCATCCCGCCGACGCCCCCGATGTAACCACCGATGGCGACCAGCAGACCAGTCAGAGCCGCGAGGAGCACCGTTGTTTTCAGGAAGTTCATTTGTCCTCTTCGAGGACCTCCTCTAAATCGTCCGCCCGTACGTCAATTATACCTTGCAGTTGCCCGCCCACCGGTAAAGATGTGATTCAGGTGTCCTAAGTTGATCCCCACCCTTCGCCTCATGAACGACGTACGCATACACTGCTCCAATGCCCGAACTCGAACGCCCGGATGGCGTCACCATTTCGTATGACACCAGGGGAGACCCGGCAAACCCGCCTGTCGTCCTCTTGCACGGGTTTACGTCCGATGGGCGGATGTGGCAGCCGCAGATCGGGGCACTCACTGATCGCTACTTCGTTGCCGCTCCAGACCTTCGCGGCCACGGGCGCAGCTCGCCGCCCCCCGAACCAGCATCGGCCAGCATGGCCGACTTCGCCGGCGACATCCTCGGCCTCTTCGACGCGTTGGAAATCGAGCTCGGGGTCCTCGTGGGTTGTAGCTTTGGTGGCATGATCGCGGCGCAGTGCGCCGTCGACTGGCCGGAGCGGCTCGCGGGCCTTGTCCTCACCGATGCCTCCGCGGCATACGACCATCCGTCCTACGATGAAGCCTACCGGCGGCGCGAAGGGCGCATGCTTGAATCGGAGCGGCTGGTCGAGCGCTTCGGGACTACCGAACTGGGCAAGCGGGCCGCGGCACGCGTAGCAGACCCGTTCCTCGCCGACGGGATGCGCCAGCGGTTTGCCCGGCTTTCAACCGATGGGTACCTGGGCGCCTCGCGCGTGCGCCGCGAGCGGCCGGATGTGCTGGCGCTTTTGAGAGAGCGTGTCACCATGCCCGTCCTCATATGTACGGGAGATGCAGACCCGGTGCACAGCGCGAGCCTCGCGATGGCGCGCGAACTCCCCGGGGCGCGGGTTGTGACTTTCGGCGGGAAGGGCCACGGCCTTCCTGCAGTTGCCCCGGATGCCTTCACCGAAGTACTGCTTGACTTCCTTGCGGATATCGAATCCGGCCGGCCAATCGGTGGCAGCTTCACCCTTTGATATATCCCGTTCCTTTACCGCCGCTGCCTTCTCTCATGCTGTTCTCAGAAATGTCTCAACCAGCCTTTAGATCGCGCCGCTATGGTGAAAAGCAGAACGGAGGACGTTATGCCGCTCACTTTGACACGCAGGCGGTTGCTTATCAGCGGCGGTGCGGCCATTTCTGGCGCTATCGCGGCCAGCACCGCCGGAGTATTGATCTCCGAAGCTACCGCCGCCCACCACTCGTCGGTTGCTTCCCACACTGCGAATGCCGCGTCCGGAACGGCCACGGCCACTCCCACATCAACCGCCTCGCAAACGCCATCGATCCCCCCATATTCTGGCCTGAGGACACGCCCGGACCTCGATGGAGCCGCCGGGCTGAAAGTGCGCACGGCTACGGGTGATGCGGCCCCAGGCTACTTATTTCTAACCCCCAAAACGCCAGCCAACGTACAGGGCGCAGCCATCTACGATAACGCCGGTCACCTGATCTGGTTCCGGCCGCTCGGCGCCGGCGAAGACATGGTGCATAACCTCCAATTGGTCGAATACCATGGGCAACCACTTCTCGCATGGTACGAAGGGAAGGCGCCCTCAGGCACCCCCGGGTTTGGCGATGGCACATGCCTGCTCTACAACACCAGTTATGAACAGGTAGCCACCATTCGAGGTGACGGTGGATCGCCAATCGATCTCCACGACCTCGTGGTGACGCCCCAGGGGACCGCCATCGTGGCTGCGTACCTGCCCGTGACACGCGATCTCACGTCCATCGGCGGTGCCACGAACACCATCGTGTACGACTGGCACCTCCAGGAGATCGATATCGCCACCGGCCAACTTCGCTTCTCCTGGCACGCGATCGACCACGTCGACATTTCAGAGACGACGGAGACCCCTCCTACCAGCCCGGGCGGTGCGTTCGACTTCTTCCACGGCAATTCCATCGACCGCACGCCCGACGGCACCGCCTTCATCGTTTCGGCACGGAACACGTCGACCATCTACAAGATCGATAGGGCTACGGGGAACGTTATCTGGCGCCTTCGGGGCGCGGACAAGGGTGAAGCGCCAGGGCGGCACCTCAAACTGCTCCCCGATGGCGAGTCGTTCTGGTATCAACATGATGTGCGCGCGTGGGCAGATGGCACGCTCTCGGTATTCGACGACGGCGGTCAGCCGTTCCATCACAATGGCCGGGGGATCATCCTCAACGTGGATGAATCAGCAGGCACGGCGACGATCACGCGACAGGACTCGATCAAGATCCCCGTGAACTTCGAAGGCAGCTACCGGCCGCAGCCGAACGGCGACTGGCTCGCCGGCTGGGGCGATGTTGGGGGCCTGACCGAGTTCGCGCCTGACGGCAAGGTCGTGCTCGATGTCGATTTCGATGCGAACTCATACCGATGCCTGCGGGCGGACTGGGTGGCTAACCCGGTGGTCCCGCCGGATATTGCCGCCGAGCGCGCCGCCGATGGTTCGGTCAACGTATGGGCCAGCTGGAACGGCGCCACCGAGGTGAGGAGCTGGCGGGTTCTCGGTGGGGATTCTGTGGCCACGCTCGAGCCACTCCGCGAGTTTCCGTGGACCGACTTTGAGACGGCCATGACCGTCACGACGGATAGCAAGGTCGTGGCTGTCGCCGCACTCGACGCGAATGGCAGGTTGTTGTCCACATCGGCATCGCGGGCGGTGTGATCCGGTTAACAGCCGCCCGCTACGGCCGGCACGATGCTCAGCTCGTCGCCATCCTTGAGGGCTGTACCCAGGCCGTCGGCGAAACGCACGTCCTCGCCGTTCAGGTAGATGTTCACGAAGCGGCGAAGCTCGCCGCCTTCGTCCATGAGCCGCTCCTTGATGCCGGGATAGGCCGCTTCGAGCTGGGTGATGCACGCGCCGAGGGTCGCGCCTTCGCCATCGACCACTGACTGGTTGTGTGTGAGTCCCCGCAACGGTTGCGGGATGCGTACCGAAATCGCCATCTCTGAATCTCCTTTGCTAGTCGCTCTCGGCGCCGCGACGCCGTTGACAGGCAGCCGCGGCGGTTATTGTTGTTCCCTGTTTTCTGTTCCCTGTCGTTAGCCTTCCACGATGTCGCCCGGGAGCGGGTCCACTCGCACGCCGCGCTCCTGCGCCCACGAGAGCGAGCGCTCTATCTCCCCGGGTTCACCATCGAGTTCGAGGATGACCCAGCCGGTATTCTCGTCCACGTCCGCCATGCGCACGTTCGTGACCACTTCAAATTCGCGCCCGAGCGTGTAGATCACGGGCTCCTTGATGAGCTGTTCGGGGAAGGTGAGTCGTACGCGTTGAATAGCCATGTCATGCAACCCCTGCGGCTGGCTGAAGCTCGCGATACGCGGCCTCGAAGCTTTCGAAATTCGGGTCGATCTCCAGCGGCTTCTTGAGCGAGCCTGCGACCGCCTCGACCGTCTTGAAGCCGGCGCCGGTGATAAAGGCCACTGTCAGCTCGTCTGAATGAATCTTACCGGCTTCGACAAGCTGCTTGAGGGATGCGATGGTGACCCCACCCGCGGTTTCGGCGAAAATGCCTTCTGTTTCCGCAAGCAGCTTCATCCCGTCGACGATCTCCTCGTCGCTCACACTGCCACATGCGCCGTTGGTGTCGCGCAACTGCACGAGGCTGTAGTAGCCGTCGGCCGGGTTGCCGATAGCGAGCGACTTGGCGATGGTGTCGGGCCGCTGCGGGCGGAAGTTCATCGAACCTTCCTGCCAGGCCGTCGCCACGGGCGAGCACCCGGTGGCCTGGGCGCCGCTCATGCGCGTCTTGGGTTCATCGATCAGGCCGGCCTTGGCAAGCTCCTGGAAGCCCTTGCGGATCTTCACGCGCCAACCCAACTGTTCGGCCACTTCGAAGCCGAGCGTCTTCGAGCCTTCCGAGTAGTAGGGCCGCACGTTCACGTTCACGAACGCCCAGTTGTAGCTCCCCGCGAGTTCGGCGCAGAGACGGTTCACGGCGTCGTAGTTACCCCGCACTTTGACTAGCGTCGGCGCGTAGATGCTCGAACCGAGCTGCTTGTTCGATTCGAGGTCATGCGGGATGAACACCACCGCTTCGAGTCCGCCCGCGGCGGCGTGGGCGCTCACACTGTTTGCAAGGTTGCCAGTGCTCGCACATGCGAGCTTTTCATAACCAAGCTCGCGTGCTTTCGTGGCAGCGATCGTTACCACGCGGTCCTTGAACGACCAGGTTGGGTTCACCGTGTCGTTCTTGATATAAAGCTCGTTTAGCCCGAGGGCTTTGCCGAGGTTCTTCGCGCGGATAAGCGGCGTGAACCCTGCACCGATGTCGATCGCGCCGTCACGATCACAGGGCAGGAAGTCGGCATAGCGCCAGAGGCTCGCAGGGCCGCGCTCGATACGCTCGCGGCTCACGTTCTTGCGGATCGCGTCGTAGTCGTACGTGACTTCGACCGGTCCGAAGCAGAATTCGCAGACATGGGTGGCTGCCAGCGGGTATTCGCGATGACACTCGCGGCAGCGAAGATTGGTTGCGAAGCTCATGCTCATGCTCCCCGGCGGCCCATACAGATGTGGGCCAACATTAGGCGGTGACGGGTGTCACGCGGCGGGCGGTAAGTGTACGGGGACGCCCCTCGCTGAGGGGCTAAAGCATGACCATGCGGCCCGAAGTCGAACGCATCAACTATCTCCTCGTTCCGCGTGGGCCGTAATTGCGGGAGCGTTGTCGCTCTCATCTTTCCCCCGGCGCACCGGGAGGCCGGATGAAGCACCTTACCCAATGGTGGCAGGTTGCCGGGGCGTCACAGGGCCGGATCCCTCTGCCCACTCTTGATAAGCGCGGCCACGTCCGCGGGAAGTTCCACCGATCGTACGCCACGGCGCGTGTTTACGGAAGCGCCCCTGTTACTCGAGCGGGTAGAACACCAGCCCCGTGCCCAACTTGGGGTCGAAGAAGGTCGATTTCTGCGGTAGCCGCTCCCCTTTATCGGCGAGTGCGAGCACGTCCTCCAGCCGGATGGCATTGAGCAGGAAGACAACCGTGCCCGGCTGTGTCTCGCACTCGGCCATGGCCGATTCGATGTCGTTGGCGAATTCCACCCGGCCTGCGCGTAACTCGTCGTCGCCTATGCCCCAGACAGGTTCGAGCACGCCATAGCGCAGCACGTTCGGCGCGATCGTGGCCCACTCCTCGCTGTGACTGCCGGGCACCTGCGCAGCGAATGCCGCACGGTCTCGCAGGCGGAGGACGTGTACGAGCCACCCTTCGAACCCGTGGGCCACAATGGCGGAGGGGTCTTCGCGCACCATGGCAAGGAGTTCGCGGGCCTGGTCGACGTGTGAGCCGATGAGCTTCACCGTTTCGATCTCGAAGGCAGGTTCGAGTTTCTCGCGCCAGTCCTCGGGTGCGTTGCGCACTACCCGATGGATAGGCTTCACGATGAGCCCGGGATCGCCGGCAGGGACGATCACGGCCATGGTGAACCGCGATGGGTGGTCGCGCGCAGTCGTGCCTTCGCCGGCGCGCCAATCACGGTAGGCGACAGCCGTTTCGTAACGATGGTGCCCGTCTGCGAGGTAGAAGCTTTCGGCGAACAGGGGCGCCAGGCGCCGCATTTCCAGCGGCCCAGCCTCGATAGGCCACAACCGGTGCGCGACGCCATCGGGGGTTGTGGCATCCACTGCCGGGGCGCCTGAAGCGATCGTGTCGTCGATGAGTTGCGTAAGTTGCCCCGCGCGGTCTCGCGCGATGAGGAACACCGGGCTGAACTGTGTCTTTGCAGCCTGCAACAGCTTCAGGCGGTCCTCTTTGGGGCCCGCGAGCGTGAATTCGTGCGGCTTTACCGCGCCCGCTTCCCACGGTTGCGCTTCCACGGCTGCGAAGAGTCCGTGGCGACGGCGGCGCACAGCGCCCACAGCGAACTCCTGCTCGTAGACATAGAACATCGGGCCGGCGTCGCGCGCGACCGTGCCGTCGGTTTCCCACTCATGGATGAGTTGTGCTACCTGCTGGTATCGTTCATCGCCCCCCGCGGCGAGTTCGAGATGCACGGCGTTGTGGGGGTTGCGCGCGGCGAGTGCTGACTGCTCTGCGGGGCCGATGACATCGTATGGCGGCGCGAGGAGGTCTTCAGGCGACCCGGCATCGCTCGTATAGCGAAGGCCTTTGAAGGGTTGAATTTGTGGCATTGGATGCACCTCACTGCTAGCAGATTGAGCGTCGCACCGCGGCACCCTAAGATCAGTAGACTCCCATGCGTCCCTACTGTGTCTTCTGCAATATCGTAGCCGGTTCCGAACCGGCCAATATTATCTACCAGGACGACGATGTCATCGTCGTCCAGAATATCCTTCGTTGGGTTCCGGTCATGCTGCTGGCGATGACGAAGGAACATACAACGCAGTCAGAACTCTGGGACAGCCACATCGGCAAGGTCGGCCGGATCGCTGCAGAACTCGGCAAGCAGTACTGCCCCGGGGGGTTCCGGCTGCTTTCGAACTTCGGCTACGACGCGATGCAGAGCCAGGAACACGGCCATCTGCATGTTATCGGCGGCACGTTCCTCGGCCACTACGTCGGCTGACTGGCCCGCGCAATCGCATCCTGCTGGAGTGCGAATAACTCACGGATGCCGTCGCGGCCAAGGTCCAGCAGGCTCTCCATCCCGCCACGGCTGAAGGGCTTGCCTTCTGCCGTGCCCTGCACCTCAACGAATGCGTCTTCGCCCGTCATCACAATGTTGAAATCGACCTCGGCCGTTGAGTCCTCTTCGTAGCAGAGGTCCAGCATCGGTGCGCCGCGCACGATGCCAACCGACACCGCCGCGACGGGCGCCTGGATGACGGAGGCCGAGAGCGTGCCTGCCGCTTTCAGGCGTGCCACGGCAATGCTCAGTGCCACAAATGCCCCCGTGATCGAAGCGGTGCGGGTGCCCCCATCAGCCTGGATGACGTCGCAGTCGACGGTGATGGTGCGCGGCCCGAGGAGTTCAAGCCCAACCACGCCTCTGAGCGACCGCCCAATGAGCCGTTGGATCTCCTGAGTGCGTCCTCCGGGCCGGCCGCGCTCAACTTCGCGCTGGCTCCGGGTGAGCGTTGCGCGCGGGAGCATGGAGTATTCGCCAGTCACCCATCCGCTCTGGGTGCCGCGCAGGAAGCCGGGTTGCCGGTCCTCGACGCTGGCGGCGCAGAGCACACGTGTCTTGCCGAAGCTGATCATGCAGCTGCCTTCGGCGAAATCGAGCACGTTGGGCGTAATCGTTACGGGGCGGAGCTCGTGAGCCTGCCGCCCGTCAATCCGAGAAGTCACGAAGTCAGGTCTCCAGTGGAGTGAATGAGCAGCCAGCCGCAGCGGGCCGCACCTAACCGTAGGGCCGATGCCGTTCCGAGGCAAAGAAATTGCTACGGCTACCGCTCCGTCGCCGTCCATATGTGTTCGCCGTCGCTTCGGACCGTGACCCGCCCGTGCTGATCGGTACGCAAGACATGTTCATCGGCGAGCGCATTCAGCGTCTCGGCGGCGGGATGGCCGTACCGGTTGTTGGCGCCGACGGAGATGACCGCTACCTCCGCGCCCACGGCGCGGAAGAATGCGGGGTCGCTGGTCTTCGAGCCGTGGTGTGGGACCTTGAGGACGATGGCGCGGACATCCTCCGATGCCATCAAAGCCCGTTGCTCGGTGTCTTCGAGGTCGCCTGTGAAAAGGAATCGCGTCGACCCGTAGGTCACGCGCATCACCAGCGACGATGCATTTGTGGCGCGGGCGTTCATACCTGCCGGCGGCCAGAGGATGTCTACACGGACGCCGTCCAGCTCGAAGTGGTCGCCCTCGCGCACGAACATACGCGTGGCACGCGATGCGTAGGCTGCGGCATCGCTGCTTGCGCTCGAGATGCCGGTGTCCCAGGTGTTGGCTACATCGAAGCGCCGCAGTACGCCGGCCACCCCGCCGATGTGGTCTGCATCGGGATGTGTGACGAACACCATGTCGATGCTGCGGTCCCAGTGAGGAAGCACTTCGCCAAGCCGGCGCGCGAGCACCATGTCACTGGCGCCGCCATCGATGAGCATCGTGTGGCCATGCGGTGTCGTGAGCAGGATAGCGTCGCCCTGCCCCACGTCGAGCGCGCGCATTTCGAACTGCCCGGGCCCGCCGATCGGTAACAGCGACGCACGCACAAACGCCACGATGGCCACCGCTCCGAACGCAGACGCTGTGGCGCCACGCGCTACCAGGAGGGGACGCGGCAGTGGCCTCTGTGGTGCGATGGGCGGCGCGATGTACCGGTAGCCAAACCATCCAACCGTGCACAGCACGGTCATGGCCAGCGCCGCCACGGTCCCATTCGTATGAGGCGCAGGGATGGAGGCTCCAGGGATGGCCCCAAGTGTGCGCGCAACGCCGATGATGAACGCGAGCGGATAGTAAGCCACCAGTCCCAACCCCCATCCGATAGGTACAGAGATTGCGCCTGCGACGGCGGTGACCATCGCAAGCGGCAGCGCGACGAGCAGGAACGGGGTCACGATCACATTGGCAAGCGGCGAAATCAGCGAGACGCGGCCGAAGTTCACCCACAGAAGGGGGAGCGTCGCGATGGTTGCAGCGAGCGTGAGCGCCATCGATTCGAAGACAAGTCCGGGGATGGCGCGGCCCGGGCCGCGCGGGGGCCAGCGCTGGCACGCCCATCGCAGCCACGGCCCGAACGCGATCAGTCCGGCGGTGGCAGCCACACTCAGCTGAAAGCAGACATCGATCGCCGCCGATGGCTGCACAGCCGTCATGAGCACCACCGCGAGCGCCAGTCCTGGGAGACTGCTCTGCGGACGCCCCAGCCACTCCCCGACGAGCAGCACCGCCGCCATAATCCCCGCGCGCACGACGCTCGCCGAAGCTCCGGCGGCCACAACGTACATCGCAACGAGCAGGCCGGCTGGGACAATTG
>JAFKFP010000414.1 GCA_017308185.1 bacterium
CCCCGCACACCGTCCTCACTCCGCACCTCGGCTACGTCACCGAGGACACCTACTCGGTCTTCTTCGCCGACGCGGTCGACGACGTGCTCGCCTACCTCGGCGGCGCGCCGGTCCGCGTCATCGAGGCCTGACGCGGACCGCGGCGCTCGCCGCTATCCCTGGCCGGCGACCGAGCTGACGTAGGTCGCGACGGCTTTGATTTCTTTGGCGTTGAGGATGCCTTCCTTGCCGAAGGCGGGCATCGGGCCGCCGCCGTTGACGACCTGGTGTTCCACCGTCGCGAGGTCCGGTTCGAGTTCGTCGAGGTCCGGGCCGACCGTGCCGGTCGTCCCCGCCGCCTGCAGCGTGTGGCAGGATCCGCAGTTGGCGGTGAAGACTTCCTTGCCTTCGGCGGAGAGCGACCCTTCGCCGCTGCGCGCTTCTCTTTCGCTCATTTCTTCGCCGCCGGATTCTTCTTCGGCGCCTTCTTCGGCCGCGCCTTCTTCTTCGGCGGGCGGCGCGGCTTCTTCTTCGGTTTCTTCGGCGGGGGGCGTCGATTCGGCACCGCTCGTCGGTTCCTCCGAGCCGGTCGTGCCACCGCTGCCGCCGCACCCGGCGACCGCGACGGCTGCGGCGACCACCAGGATCAACAGCAGGAACAGGACTTTCGGGGACTTCGCGTCAGACATAGGGCTCCTCCCAAGGCGGCATCGGTCGCCTATCTATTCTCTCTCGGGCTTTGCGATCCCTTTTCACCCTGGCCATCACCGTACTCCTGCTCGCGGGCTGCGGGGGAGGGGGCGGGGCCGAAAACGAGGCTGGGAGCGGCGATGTCGACTGGCCGCACTGGGGGAACGTCGCCGAGAACACCCACTACGCCGACCTCGATCAGGTCGACCGCGACAACGTCGGCAAGCTGAAGGTCGCCTGGACCCGGCCCGAGGGCAAGAACCAGTTCGCCTGGGAGACCTTCCCGATCGTGGTCGGCCGCACCATGTACTACGGCATCTACCTGACCACTGCCGACGACCAGCTGATCGCCCTCGACGCGAAGACCGGCAAGCCGCACTGGAAGACCCAGGTGATCGACCCGAGCCAGGGCAACACGATGAACTCGCCGGGAGCCTTCTTCGACGGCGAGCTGATCGTCGGCGGCCCGGCGGGTGACGCCGGCCTGCGCGGCTTCGTCGCTGCCTACGACGCGGCGACCGGCAAGCGCCTCTGGCGCACCTTCATGATCCCGCCGCGCGACAAGCGTCACCCCTTCGACCACAGCTACGGCGGCGGCGACGTCTGGATGCCGCCGGTCGTCGATCCCCAGACCGGCACCGCCTACGTCTCGACCGGCAACCCGACCCCCGGCTTCACCAACGCCGGCCGCCCGGGCTGCAACCCGATGGCCGACGCGACCGTCGCCCTCGACGCGAAGACCGGGACGATCGAGTGGAGCCACACCGAGCTCTGCAACGACTCCTGGGACTACGACACCGTGCAGGCGCCGACGGTCCTCGACCTGGACACCGGTTCCGGCGACGCCACCCGCGCGGTCGGGGCGGGCAGCAAGGCCGGCTTCTGGACCACCCTCGACGCGCAGACCGGCGACCTGATCGCCCGCTCCCCCTACATCGGCAAGTACTCCCGCCCGCACCTGCGCCCGACCCGCAAGGGGGCCGTCGTCTGCCCGGGGATTTTCGGCGGGATCG
>JAFKFP010000215.1 GCA_017308185.1 bacterium
GTGCGATTGTGAACGCTACGTTCGTGGCTGTCTCGTCTCCGGCATTCAACACCGTGTAGTTGAACGTTGGGACTTGTCCAATCGTAGCGCTAGCGGAAGCGGACGCCGACACCTGCAAGTCGGTCCCGGTGGTGGCGCCAGCGAACTGCACCCCGGCCGAGATAACTGCGCAAAGAACTAACACCAGGACCAGGATTCCCCGATTGACCATCCCACCATACCCCGTACTGGCCGGCCATTTTTGCTCGTGCAGGGCAACCAGTGAATTCGATTTCGCGACAATCGACCGTACGAGTGAGAGAAGGTGAGGGTCAAGATGGCGTAAACAGCACCCGTGCCACAGAGGGTGGGCTGACCGCGCGCACGGATGGGGCGCGCTGGACCACGACCTGTTGCGGTCAACGGCAGTATTCGACCAAAGCCGTTCGCGGCATCACGATGATCGTGGTGAACGGGCTCGCAGATCGCGGCTGATGGACCGAAATCGATGTGACAGACCGTGCTCGGCGGGGGCGTCGGGTACACGATAGACGGCAGACGATACGCGGTAGTGGACGGGGGGGCATGAGCGTGCCATTCTTGCCGGTGGAATCGGGGGATTCAGCATCGGAGAGTTAGACGATGGTCGACATCCACGATACCGAGGAAGAGGCGGCATTCCGGTCGGAAGTCCGGTCGTTCCTGGACGAGAACTATTTCAACCAGGCCGAAAAGCCCGCACCCCAAGATGAGAACGGGCCACCGCGCGACCCGGCGAGTCTGCGCTGGGCCGATGCGCTGAGCAGCCGCGGTTGGCTCGCACCGCATTGGCCGAAGGAATACGGCGGCGCCGGGATGTCCGTGACAGAGCAGTTCATCTTCAACGAGGAGATGGCAGAGGCGCGGGCGCCGGGAGCGGGCAGCTATCACGGACTGCAACTCATCGGGCCGGTCATCATTATCCATGGCACGGACGAGCAGAAGGCAGAGCACCTGCCGAAGATCACGAGCGGCGAGATCACGTGGTGCCAGGGATATTCGGAGCCTGGATCGGGCTCGGATCTCGCCTCGTTGCAGACGCGTGCGGTGCGCGATGGCGACGACTACATCCTGAACGGCCAGAAGATCTGGACGAGCGGCGCGCACAATGCGAATTGGATCTTCGTGCTGGCGCGGACAGACTGGTCGACATGAAGTCGCCGGGGCTGAGCGTGCGTCCGATTATTAACATGGCGAACAGCAAGGGTCTGTGCGAGGTGTTTTGCGAAGACGTCCGCGTGCCGGTGAAGAACCGGCTGGGCGAAGAGAACCGTGGCTGGTACGTGAGCGCGACCTTGCTTGACTTCGAGCGTTCGAACATCGGCGCAGCGATCGGGAACCGCCACAGCGCACTGGACCTCGTAAAGCACATCGAAGACGCCGGCTGGCCGACCGGGCAGCCTGACGAACATGTGCGCATGGAACTCACATCGCGGCTGATCGAGGCTGAGGTTGGACGACTGCTGTCGTACCGCATCGTGAGCATGCAGAAGCGTGGGCTCGTGCCGAACTACGAAGCATCGATGAATAAGATGTTCTACTCGGAGCTCTCGCAGCGGATCTCGTGGACGGGCATGAAGCTGTTCCGGACGCAGGGGATGCTGCTGGAGGGCTCGCCCAATGCGCCGCGGCATGGGTCTGCACCGCGGAACTACATGATGACGATCCCGCAGACGATTGCGGCTGGGACGAGCGAGATCCAGCGGAACATCATCGCGACGCGCGGGTTGGGGCTGCCGCGCGGTTGAACTGCGGGCAGCGAAACGTTTAGGGGGCGAAACGCCGTGCCGGACTGGCGTGGCGGCTTCGTCCGAGCCTCCCGCGCCCGCAGTGAGGCGCAGTTAGCTCGCTATTTGCAGGAGGAGAACCATGGCGATTCGGCTTGATGGGCAGGCGGCGCTGGTGACGGGCGCGGGGCGCGGGCTGGGGCGGTCGTTCGCACTTGACCTGGCGCGGCATGGTGCAAAGGTCGTGATCAACGACTACGGGGTCGGGCTGGACGGGCGTGGCGGCGATCCATCGGTGGCGGAGGCGGTAGCCGACGAAATCCGCGCGATGGGTGGTGAGGCGATCGGCAATGCGGGAAACGTCGCGAGCCACGAAGACGCATACCGCATGGTGAAGGCGGCGATGGACACGTGGGGACGGCTCGACATCGTGATTTCGAACGCCGGTTTCCTGCGCGACCGCACGATCCATAACATGGCCGAAGACGATTGGGCGGCGATCATCGCGACGCATCTGACAGGCGCCTACAACGTCATGCATCACGCGTGGCCGGTTTTCCGCCAGCAGCGTTACGGGCGGGCTGTCTTCACCTCATCGAATGCGGGTTACCTGGGCAATTTCGGACAGAGCAACTACGGATCGGCCAAGGCGGGCCTCATCGGCCTGATGAACGTGCTCAAGCTGGAGGGCGACAAGTACAACGTGATGGTGAACTGCCTGGGACCGGGTTCGTTCACGCGGATGACGGCCGCGCTGATGCCGGGAGACCGGGCCGCGCAGATGAGCCCGGACCTGGTGGCGCCAGCCGTCACCTACCTGTGCAGCCCGGATTGCCAGGACAGCGGGTACATCATCGAAGCCTCGGGCGGCGCGTTCGGGCGGGTGGCGATTGTCGAAAACGACCGCGTCCAGCTTTCGGAGCCAACGGCGGACGACGTTGCCGAGCACTGGGCTGCGATCACTGATCTCGAGAAGGCAAGGCCGATGTGGTCGATCCGCCAGACATTGGAGCAGCACAAGGCGGAGAAGCAACAACCGCGCTGAACGACACGGCTGGTTGCAACACGACGCGGCTCTGCCAGAGTGCCCGCCACGCACTGTGGTACCGCAAGGACGGCACAACGAGTACCGCCCCGAGAGCGGGGCGTGCTCAGGGCCTGGCGGCGTGGACCACTGGCTCTCCGCAGAGCGCCATCCGCATCAGCGGTTCGAATCTGGCGTGTGCGCCTCCGGGCTTTCACCCCTTGCACACGGACATCAACCCTTTCGGTTTCACCGAAGAGTCCCGTGTGCGTCCTCAACGCGGACGCCAGCGTGCTCCAGGCGCTCCTCCAGGAGCTGCATGTTCTTCGGTCCCTGGTCATGATTATTCGTATTCATCACGAGGTGGACTTCGCTCGTCTGCTCGGCCAGTTGCCTAATCCGCGGCACCCACTCATCCAGCTCCTCCGGCCGGTACCAGTAGTCGAAGCGCTCCGCCGACGTCCTGGTGCGCTTCTCCCACGTCTCGGTATTACGGCCGTGGAAGCGGACGAAGCCGGTGTCGTTGGTCGCAACGGCGATCGGTGGAATCGAGGAGCGAAAGCCCTGCGGTCCGTCGATGCAGATGTAGCTGAAATCGAGGTCGCCAAGCACCGACAACGTCTCCTCGCGGTTCTCCGGCTTCAGCCAGGTGTCGCTCCGAAACTCCACTGCAGCCCGGTGGCGCCCGAGCCGCTGGCGTAGCTCTTCGAGGTAGCGCAGCGTCCTGCGATTGGGGAAGACCCACTTCGGGAACTGGAACACGACGACGCCAAGGCGCGAAGCAGCTTCGAGCGGGTAGACGGCGTCCACGAACGCCTGCCAGCACCGGTCAACGACCTCCCCGGGCATGTCTTTGCGATACACCGTCCGCTTACCCTGGAGCGGCGCGGGAAGCGCTTCGCGGACCTCCTTCGGCAAGCGCGCAACGACCGCCGGGTGCTCGGTGAAGAGAGAGAACGCCTTGATGTCGAACGTGAAACCGCCCGGTGTGCGTGCGGCCCATGCTGCGGCTGTTGCGGGGTCGGGAATCGCATAGTAGCTGGTATCGACTTCGACGAGCGGAAACTGCGACGCGTAATGGCGGAGCCGGGATTCGGCGTCGTGCACCCCAGTCGGATAAAAGCCCGAATCGACCAGCGGCCGGTCCGCCCACGATGCGCACCCGCAGAGAATGCGCGCACCCACCTGGCCGGACCTTGCACCTGGCATGGATCGAGCGTATCAGGATGCCGCTGCGCGGTTACCGCCCGGACCCAGCCGTCCCGGCGAAACTCCACCACCACCCACCCATAGTGACGGAGGCTGCCCAGCGGTCCTCGCACCCGTGGCGTAAGCCAACGCGACACAAGCGCACCCCCGAAACAAGGAACGAAGAGGCTAGCCGGTGTCTGGTGCTGGTAACAGACACCGGCTAGCCGTTCGTTTCCTTCAATTGCCGCCGCCGGCGGCTGGTTGAGGCAGCGCTTCCATTTCCGGCTCTCGAATCGACCAACGGAACCAGCTTCCACGCGCGAGCGCCATAATTGGCACCGCTGCAAGAGCCCCGATGCCGGTGATCATCCAGACCGCCTCCCAACCGTGATCAGCAAGCAGCGACGGGGCCAGAAAGATCCATGCCTGGCCGATCACCGCTGTGAAAACGCGTTGGCCACCGAATGCCGTCGTCTGACGTGTCGCATGAATGTCCTCGGCCGCCTCCGAGAACAGGGCGTTCGCAGGCGACCACATCATCGCCATCACCGCGCCGACGCCTATGTAGAGGAATATCACCTGGGTCGAACTCAGGTCGGCACCCACGGCAAGGCCCAGGCCTATGAGTGCGATGCCACTGAGTAAGCAGAAGAACATGGCCAGGGCTTTGCGGACACGGAGCCAGTCGGAAAGCACCCCACCAATGATCAGGAACACGATGATCGACGCATAAATCCAGCTGGTGATATTCGAGCCTTCCTGTGGACTCTGATGGAAACCCTGGACGGTGAAAAGCGGGCCATATGCGACGAAGGTCACGTATCCCAACAGGAAGAGCGCCTGCGCGGTCGCAAAACTCCACAGGCGCCAGTCCGCCGTCACGTACTGCCAGAAGCCATCAACTTCGACCCCCCGCGCCTCAATCGCCTTGCGGCGGTTGTCCACTGCCTGCTTGTCGTCGAGGGAGTAGATAATCTGGGCACGGTACCCCGTCGATGGCTCCCGACCGAACAACCACAGCAACAGCCAGACGCCCACGGCGACGAACCCGTAGATGAGGAACATGTGTTGCCATGTGCCCACGCTATCGAGAACGTGGCCGGCCAGGAACGTAGAGAACCAGTTCGCGGCAATCGTCCCCACCGTCACCAGTCCCACAGCCAGAGCCCGCCCTGTCCTCGGGGAAAAGTCGCGCAGCAGGGCGGATACCACGACAATTGCCCACGCCTCCGTCCAGGCCATTCCCGCATACAAGACGACGAACAGCACCGGCTGCCGGTCCGGCATGAACGCCATCGCGAAGTGAAGGCCCAGCACGGGCACCATCCCCCAGAGGAGGATGCGAATGCGGCTGTACTTATCTGCGAGGTGTGCCGCGGTTAAACCGATGATCGCCCCCGCGATGCCAACCCCTCCAACGATGTGGCCGTAGTTCGTCGCCGTCATGTCCTGGCTTTTCAGCACCAGTGGAGTGACCGCACCCAGACTCAAAGACAACGTCCCCAGGAACGCCGCCAGGGCTTTGATGATGAGCATGAAGTAGCGGTCCGCACCTTGCGGCAGGTAGTCGAGTTCGCGCTTGATAAAGAGGTCTGCCAACCCGCCCCTGTGGAGTGTTGCCGAACGAATCATGGGGACACGCATCCTTTCGTTGTCGCGGCTCGACGGCCAGCCGCAGGTCTTCGCGAACGCAGAGACTGCCGGGGTCACTTCGCCACAGGTGCTCGGTCAAGTCCCGGCAGCGGCACCCACGCCATCGACTCCGGCGAACGCGGTTGTCTCGACACGCGAGGAGCTATCGAAGAAACACTGCAGGCTCTGGTTGAAGCGAAAGAACTTGTCGAGGCGGTACCCATCGCCCATCGTGTTGCGCGCAAGGCCCTCGGGCAGCCGCAGGTCGAGCGAGTTCAGCGTGTGTTCACGGTCGGCTTTGCCGTTCTCCGCGATATTCGTGATGAGGTCTGCCCATTGGCCAGGGGACATTTCCAGCACAAAGTCCGCGTCACGAAGCTCTTCCTCGGTTGTCGGATGAATATCCTTGATGTCGAAGATGTCGAAGGTCACCGAAAATAACTGCTCGCCGAAGCGTAGGCCCACGATCGCATCACATCGCCCGTACTTGCGGTACTCGTCATCAGCAGCGGTGATATCGGCCACCTGTTGCAGCCATTCGGTAGATGGAAAAACTGGCACTGTGCTATCCCTCCTAGAAATCAATGGGGTCGCCCGGGTCACTTGCGGTTTCGAACGGCGTCATCTTCGAGAGCAGGCGCATCGGGTCGGCTTCGGGCGTCCTCGCGATGGCGTCATCGATCCGACGCCGGTACATCGGGTCGAGGTTGGCCAACTGACTTGCCAGGTTGCGCATCACCGCGAACGGACTTATCACCCGCTCGAGGCCTGTCGCGCCGCAATGGCCGCACCTGCCCGGCGGCTCACCCCCGATCCGCCGGATGAAGACTTCTACTCGCGTCCCACATTCGGGGCAGCTATACACGTAGACCGGCATCGATTGCTCCTCTCTCGGTCAGGCGGCCGGAACGGTTACATCCAGCGCACTGGCGAACATCGGCAAGATGCGCTGCCGCCGGTCCACCCCTGCCCATTCGAGATGGTTGAGGTAGCTCTGGACGTAATCGCGTCGCATCCGTGAGACGGCCTTCATACCCTCGCCCATCTGGCGGACGCCACCCGCGAACACAATCGCGAGCGCTTCCCACAGCACCGGGTCGTCTTCATCTCTTGTGACGGAGAGTTCAGCACCTGTCATAAACCGCTGCACTTGCTCGCCGAAGTCGGCCCGGTGAGTAACCGCATACCGCAGATGCTGCATCCCGTATGCGATGTGGCGCGCCTTGTCCTGGAGCGCCGACCGGAACAAAAACGCGTCGGCAGCGGTTTGTGCATAGGCAGCACAGTACCGATAGACCGTCTGCGTGAAGCACCCACGCAGGAGGTGGAGCAGGACGCTTGTCTCTGTCCAACCTGCCCTGCTCTCAAGCAGGATCCGGTTCACCTGGCCGGGACTCTCCAGACCAAGGCCGGCTCCGTTGATGAGCGCCCGTTTGCGGAACAGCTCGAAGTGCCTGCCCGAGTCGTAGACCTCGGTCGCGAGGAAGAGTTTGACCTCGTGGTAGCCGAAGCTCAGCTCTTGACCTGGGCCATCGCGAGTTCGGCATCCTCCGGAAGCGGTACGGCCTCATCCCAGGGGACATCGCGCGCCGGTATCCAACGTCGAGAGATCGCCTCCTCATAGAGCTCGGCTGCGTTGTCCGCCCAGACCTCTGCTTTGCGACGCTGCGTGTAGCCGCCTATCGCTGGAACGCCCGCGAGTGGATATGCGCCTCTCGGCATGCGTGTCTGGTCGTGCCACTCGTCCGGGATTTCTCCATAAATGCCGACATTTAGTGCGCCGAGGGTAAGCCCGTCCCTGCCCGGCCGCACCCGCGTACCCCACTGCAGCGTCCTGCCCATCCAGTCGAGATTCGGGTGCACCGCGGTGTCATTCTCGTGAGCCTTCTCATCGGTCAAGTGATTGCTCCTTGTCCGGGCTGGTGGCGTGGCGCCACCGCCCGCGCGTCTACGCAGCGTTGACGTACTGCTCAAGCATCTTGTTGGCCCGCCCGTTCTCGAAGCGCTCTCCGAAGCCAGCTACCTTCACACGCTGGAAGTACTCGCGCACCTGCCGCTGCCGGGCCGCGAGCAGGAGCCGCATGCCCTCGTCGTAGTTATCGACTCCGCGGCCAAGCAGCACCGCCAACGCCTCGCTGCTGGGTGCACCGGTGCTTGCCGGGTTTTGCCCCGATGCTCCGGTGACCAGGTTGCGCTCTGCCTCGTCGAGGTAGGTCTGAATCTCCTCTCGACGGTCAGGCGCCGCCTGCGCCAGGTACTGAAGGTGCATCACGCCAAACGCGACGTGCCGGGACTCGTCCTGTGCGGCGAGCCGGTAGATTTGCTTCTCGGCATCGTTGTACCCCATCAATTCGCCGATGCGGAATAGCGTCAACACCGAACCCTCGCCGCTCATGTGCAAGCGGGCCGACATCTCGCTGAAGTCGCGCGCCGAATCGATCGCGCCACCCGTGACGGCGGCGGCAGCGGCCGTCCGTTGCATCAGCCCTCCGCCATTCACCATTGCGCGCTTGCGGAAGACGTCGAGGTGGCGGGCCTCATCCATCACCTGTGATATCAGAAACATGCGCGGCTCGAAGTAGTCCGGCGTGACCGAGGAGATCCAGCGACCGGGGACGTCGCCAGCAACGAATTCAACCTCGGTCAGGAATGTGGCGAGCTGGCATTCGGCGCGCTCTATCTCGTCGGGCAGCTCGGCCACCCGCGCCCATGGAATG
>JAFKFP010000216.1:0-3963 GCA_017308185.1 bacterium
TGCAGACAGCAAGGCTGAGCAGGTAGCCGGTAATCGTAAACTCCACCGCCGAGGTGCGGGCGTTGAATTCGCGGCTCAGGTCCGGGATCGCGACATTCACGACCGTGGAGTCCATCAGAGTCATGAATAGCCCGAACGTGAAGACGGTGGCGACCCAATACTTGTAGGGGACCCGTTCGATGAGGTTCTGCATGAGAAGGTAGGGCTCCGGGTGTGACTATACTAAACTATAGCGACACGTGGGAAGGATGTATCGGGAATTGTTTGGTTGCATCGTGCAACGGGGGGGGGCACCCCGGCGAACCCGGGGAGTATAGCCGGGCTTCGCGGATTCTGCCGGACGGGTGCTTTGAACGCCGCGCGAGCACCTGGCTCGCGATGGCGGCGGGACGCTAAGACGCTGCCTCGCCCGCCACTTGCACAGATTCGCAGGCGGTGATGAGCGCCTCCATTGATGGGTAGAGTTGCTCGCCGCGGGCAGTGAGCCGGTAGCGCGTGCGCGGAGGATAGCCGGGCTCGATCTCGCGCACGACCAGGTCGTCCGATTCGAGGTCTTTGAGAGCTGCAGCGAGGGCGCGGGCGGTAATGCCCGGCAGTTGCGCTTTCACGGCGTTGTAACGCGCCTCGCCACGCCCCACGGCGACGAGCACGACCATCGGCCACTTCTTGAGGGCGGAGTGCCCGGCCTTGAGTTCACGCGCAGCGTCGCGGCAGTCGATACACAGCGGGGCGAGCGAGTGTCCTGCGGGGGTAAGCGTGTAGCTCATATGGCGCTCGCCGGTTGCCCGCCGTGCCACGAGGCCGGATGCTACGAGGCTGGCGAGGGTTTCGGTGAGGGTGTCGCGGCTGGCGCCGAGCGAGCGTAAGAGTTCGATGAAGCGCAGCGGGCCGAGCTGTGAGAGGACAGCCACTACGGGGACGGACCACCGCCGGTGGAAAAGACGAATTGCCTGTTTGATATCCCCCTATGTTTACACTTGATGCTTGCTCACTTGCAAGCATAGTAGGTATATTTTCCAGACTGTTAATGCAGCCGGCGTGTCTCACACGCCCACCCACGAGCTGGAGGATCAAACCACATGAGCAAGCGAGTCCTGGTGATGGCGGCCACGAAGAAGGGCGTGTTCACGCTGGAGAGCGACGAAACACGACGGGAATGGAAGCAGCGCGGCCCGTTCTGCGAAGCATGGCCGATGATGCACGCGGCGTACGACGCTTCGAACCGCGCGATTATCGCGAGCGGCGGCAACGCGTGGTACGGGCCGGCGGTGTGGCGGAGCACCGACCTCGGCGAGACGTGGACACATTCAAGCGAGGGCCTTACCTACGGGGAGGGCAAGGAGCCGGTTGTGAATGTGTGGTCGCTGCGGGCGGCGGGTGACACGATCTATGCGGGCGTCGAACCCGCCGGCCTTTTTCGCAGCCGCGATGGCGGCGACACGTGGGAGCACCTGCCGGCGCTGAACAACCACCCCGCGGCGGCTAACTGGGTCCCGGGCGGTGGAGGGCTCTGCCTGCATACCATTGCGGTCGACCCCGCCGACAACCAGCGCGTCTTCGTGGCGATTTCCACGGGCGGGCTCTATGCATCGGAGGATGGGGGCGAATCGTGGGAGCCGCGCAACGGCGGCCTGCCAATCATGTTCCCCGAAGAGGGCCCGACGGAGGGCGAGCCGCCGCAGTGCGTGCACCATTTCGAACTTGCGGCTGGTAATTCTTCCACCATCTACCAGCAGCATCACTTCGGGATGTTCGCGAGCCATGATACGGGCCGCTCGTGGGAGAACGTCGGCGCCGCGCTGCCATCGACGTTTGGGTTCGCGGCGGCGGCCCATCCACGCGAGCAGGGCACGTGGTACCTGGCCCCGCTGAACGGCGACTCCATCGGCCGGTACATGCCGGAGGGGCGTGCGGCGATCTGGAAGACAACCGACGGGGGCAAGAGTTGGCGCGATACGCGCGCCGGGCTCCCGCAGGATGGCGCGTTCTTTGGGGTGCTGCGCCAGGGGATGGCAGCGGACACGCTCGACCCCGCAGGGGTGTATTTCGGCACGAACGGTGGCAACATCTTCGCGAGCCGCGATGAAGGCGAGACGTGGGAGCCGATCGCGGAATATCTGCCGTCGATCTCTTCGATCGAGACCGCGGTCATCGAGGACTGATGTGGGGATGGTGACGGTGCTGCTGCCGGCTTCGCTGGTGGTGTTGTTTCCGGAGGCAGAGCGCCGCGTCGAGGTCGAGGCCACGGACGTGGCGTCGGCGTTGGATGCGCTCCACGAACGGTGGCCAGGGATGCGCGACCGTCTCATTGATGCGCGGCCGGCTATCCGCCAGCACATCAAGCTCTATGTGAACGACGAGCCTGCGGAACTCGGCACGGCCCTTGCCGCGGGGGACCAGCTACTCGTGGTGCCCGCGATTAGCGGCGGTTGAGATGACGAACCGGTTGGAGCCCTAGCGGCCGCCGCCGCCAGTGGGGGCAGCTGCCGGCGAGTTGGCCGTGGAAGTCACGCTGCCACCGGACATCTTGGCGGTGCGCAGTTCGAGACTGTGTTCGGCTTCTTTGTTGCTTACGAGCAGGGCGACGACGATCGGGATAATCATGAAGGCCGCGCCGGCGAGGAACGCCATCTGGTAGCCATGCTGGGCGGAGGTGCGGCCCTGGTTGACCTGGATCGTGGCAAGGAGGGCAACGCCGAGCGAGGCAGAGACCTGCCGGATCGTGTTATACGCCGATGATGCGGCGCCCTGTTTCGAGCTTTCGAGCGGGCCGTAGATGATGGTTTGCGCGGCGACGCTCGCGAACGAGAACGGCAGGCGGCGTACGCACAGCATGATGACGATGACTGCGAGCGGGGTGGTAGCCGTGAGGAACCCGAACGGGACCATGGTGGCGCAGGAGAAGACGCACCCTGCGATGAGCATCTTCTTGGGGCCGACGCGGGGGTAGTACTTGCTCGCGAGCGGGAGGGAGATGGCGGCCATAATCGACGACGGCGCCGTGATCAGGCCGGCCTGGAATGGCGACCAGCCCTGCAGTTCCTGCAGGTAGAGCGTGAGGATGAAAAGAAAGCCGGAGAACATGGCGAAAGCGGGCAACATGATGAGGTTGCCCTGTGCGAAGAGCGGCCGCTTGAAGAGGCGCACATCGATGATCGGCACCGGGGTGCGGAGTTCCTGGAAGACGAAGACAGTCACGAGCGCGAGGCCGCCGAGCAGGCAGGCGAGCACTTCCGTCGACGTCCACCCGAGCGTTGCGGCGCGCGAAAGGCCGAAGAGTACGAACGCTGCGCCGCCACTGCCAGTGATCAAGCCGATGAGGTCGAAGCCTTCGCGCGCATAGGGCTCCTTGTGCTCTTTCAGCACACGATAGGCGAAGGCGAAGCCTGCGATACCGGCGGGCAGATTGAGGTAGAAGATCCAGCGCCAACTCACGTACTGGACGAGATAGCCACCAAAGATCGGGCCAAGCATGGGGGCGAAGACGATCGGCACAGACATGATAGCGGAGGCCTTGGCGCGCTCGGCCCCGGGGAATTCGCGCGAAAGCATGGCCGTGCCGACGGGCGTCATCATCCCGCCGCCGATGCCCTGCAGGAAGCGGAAGGCGATCAGTTCGTTCAGGCTACGGGCCTGCCCGCAGAGGCCGGAGGCGACGATGAAGATGGCCATCGCGAGGAGAAAGCAGCGCTTGGTGCCGAAGCGGTCCGAGAGGTATCCCGCGGCCGGGATGAAGACCGCGAGGCTGAGCATGTAGATGGTGACGGTCCACTCGACGTGCGAAGTGCCGGCGTGGAAATCGCGGCCCAGTTGGGGGATGGCGACGTTGACCACCGTCATATCGACCATGTCGAGGAAAAGGCCAGAGATGAAAACAATGGCGACGAGCCATTTGTATTCGAGGTGCCTGAGCCGGCCGATGTTCATCGAACCCTCACGTTGACGTATGGGTACGATCTTAGG
>JAFKFP010000216.1:4066-10057 GCA_017308185.1 bacterium
GATCTTAGGACGGTGCGAAGTGTTGGTCTACGGCGGCAGGGCCGATGCAGCCGGTGGCCGGTGACCGGTAGCCGGTCGTCGGTTGTCAGTAGTCGGTAGTGGGTACTCGACAGCTATACTCAATGGATGCGCATCCGTGAGCTTGAGCTCCCCGGTCTGACGCGGCTGGCGCCGATGGCGAACATCTCGAATGCGCCGTTCCGGTTGATCACGCGCGAGTGTGGGAGCGCGTTTTCAACGACGGAAGAGATCGATGCGATGGCGCTCGTCCGGGGCAACCCGAAGGCGCTGCACATCGCGTCTTCGTACCCGGGCGAGCACCCACTGGCGATGCAGCTGCTGGGGGCGGACGCGGCGACGCTCGTGCCGGCGGCGGAGATGCTGGCCGAACGCGGCGCAGAGGTCATCGACCTCAACATGGGCTGCCCGGTGCGCAAGATCGTGTCGGCGGGCAAGGGTGCGGCGCTGATGCGCGACATCCCGCGGACGGCGCGTCTCCTGCGTGCGATGCGCGCGGCTATCCGCGTGCCGTTCACGGTGAAGATCCGGGGCGGCTGGGACGACGAGCATCTGAACGCGGTCGACGTGGCGCGCATGGCCGAAGACGAGGGTGTCGACGCGATTACCGTGCACCCGCGCACGCGTTCGCAGCAGTTCAGCGGGAAGGCGCCATGGGATGTCATCCGCGAGGTTGTGGAGGCGGTGCGCATCCCGGTGACGGGGAACGGTGATGTGCGTTCGCTCAAGGATGCGCGGGCGATGCAGGCGTCGACGGGGTGCGCGGCGGTGATGGTGGGGCGCGGCGCGCTGGGGCGGCCGTGGATCTTCGACGAGGCATACGCATGCCTGCCGGCATGTGAGCAGCGCGCCTACCGGACACGGGTCATCCAGCGGCACATCGCGCTGATCAAGGAACACTGCACGGAGCATCCGAAGGCCGTGATGATCCAGATGAAGAACCACCTGGCGTGGTACACGGAGGGCATCGGCGAGAGTTCGGCGATGCGGGACCGAATTGTGCGGTGCCACGACGTGGATGGGATCGAGGCAATCTTCTGGGAGTGCTGGGGACAGGCGACGGACAACGTCGAGCAGAGCGCACGGAGTGGCGACGACGAGAGAACCGTCAGCGAAGCGGCACGGCCAGCGCGCGTCTAGCGCAGGAGGGCCTGGAGGCGCTGGTCCAGTTGCGTGACGAGGCGCGTGGGGGCGAAGTTGGCGAGGGTGTGGGCGCGGCCGGAGAGGTTGAGGGGCAGCTTCCCCGATTCGTGCCGTTCGATCAGGCTGGAGAGAGCGGCGCGGACATCTTCGAAGCCGGATGCGTGGATGCCGCCAGCGATGGGATAGCTCCAGATGACGTAGCGGCCACGCGCGAGGGCTTCGACGGCGGTGAACGCCATGCCGTCGTGGGTGGTCTGGCGGATGAGGACGGTGGATTCGGCGTAGACGTCATCGAGCGTGGGGAGCCAGCCGGGCGTCGCGACGTTGGGTGGAAGTTCGCGGCCGAGGCCGGCGGCTGTGGCCGGGAGCAGGGTGAACGCCGTAGCCGGAAAGGCCTCGGGCAGCCGCAGGACGGTCTCCTCGTCGAACACTTCGCGATCGCGAGGGTCGGCGGGGAGGTACATGAGGACCCGGAATTGGGACGGGAGGGGCGGGGGCGAGATGGTTGAAAATGGAATCGGGAGCGGCACGTACTCGGAGTGGAGGCCGGCGCCGCGCAGTTCGCTGACGAGCCATGGGGCGTCGCACCAGTGTGTAGCGTCTTCGGCGATGCGTGCTGAGAGCACGCCGCGGCGGTGTGCTTCGGTAGCGCGGCTGGCATCGGTGCCGACCCAGTGGATGACAACCGGCTTGCGGCGCATGAGCATCATGACGTCCTGCGGCGCCCAGCGTTCGATGCGGCTCGAGATGAGATAGAGAACATCGGCATTGGCGACACGGGGGAGCAGGCGCGCCCAGCTCGCCGCGCGGCGGCCCGGGTGGGGGGCATACGCCGCGTCCCATCCCGTCTCGGTGAGCTGGCTGGCAAGCAGGCGGCCGAAATACGAAAGCCCGAGAATCAGGACCCGGCCGCGCGTCACGGGAACGGCCCGCGCGGTGGAACGTGCTTCGCCAGCGGCGGGCAATTTCCGGCCACTCGCGGGGTCGCCCGGCCCCCGGCGGAAAAGATGACGCTCCACTCTATGGATACTTCACCGGTGATGCTTGTTCGTGCACGCTTTCGGCTGGGCATAAGGTGTAAACTATCGGTAAGACGTTACCGGCGGCGGGGCGAACGGCAAAGCCAGCGCGTGCCGGGACGGCCGTAAAGTTGAGCGCCGCCATTCGCGAATCCCGGCCCGTGGCCTTGCCTTCATTCGATCCCTTCCCTAGTCTGCAAGTTCAAGGGGTACACAACCCCGCTAGTGAGGAAACGATGAAGCGTGCGATTCTCGGTGGCATAGCATTCGTCGCCGCGGCGGCGATCGCGATCCCGACGGTCGCGATGGCGCAGGGCGGCGCTCCACCCCCACCACCAGCGACGTATTACGGGAAGGCTCCGTCTGGCATTTCGGCCGGGCAGGGCGTCATCGCTATCGTGATCGATGGACAGAGTTCGACGGCGTGCGGAGCGGGCGCCGCGCTGACCGACCCGGCGACCAACAACGTGGTCTACGTTGTAGACGTCGCGGCAGACGGCCAGATCCCGGGCTGCGGCAAAGACGGCCGCTCGGTGATGTTCTACTTCACGCCCACTTCGGCGAGCAGTGGACGGCTGGCGACGGATGTCGTGAGCTGGAGCGGCGCGGGCCCGGTGAACAAGGACCTGACGGGGCTTGGACCGCAGCTGACGCGTGTCGGCATCGCGCCACAGGCCGCGAGTGACGGGCCTACGTTCTAATGCTGGCCGCGGCGTGCTGAGAGACTTATCGCGCGCTCAATAGCTGGCCGGCAAGGGTAGCGCGCCCTTCCGCTGTGGAAAGCAGCAGTTCGATATCAGCCGGGGTGTCGAGATCGAGCGCGAGGGCGGGGCTTTCGACGTGAACCACGGAGAGGCCGGCAGCGCGTGCGGCGGTATCGTGGGCGGTGAAGCTATTCGCGCCATAGGCGAGTGGAAAACGGCCCGGCGGGCGCAAGAGCATCGCGTTCGTGCCGCCATCGCTACTTCGGACAAGCGCTGTCTCCGCTTGGCCTGCTGCTTCGAGGAAACCGATGAGCGCCACTCCGGTGGCGAGAGGAAGGTCGGCATGGAGGACAAGCACCTCGTCACCGAGTTGTGTTACCAGGCCCTCGAGCTGGGCGTTGAGGCCATGGAGGCGGGGGCTTTCGCCGATCACTTCGCTGGCAGCGCCGAGGGCGCGCACCGCGTCCGGTTCGGGAGTGAGCGCCACGCTTAGCAGACCCGCGTCGCGGACTGCTGTGGCGACCGTCGTGAACGTTGTTATCGCGAGCTGCGCACGAAGCTCAGGCGTGTAGAGCTCGGACAGGCGGCCCTTGGCGCGACCGAAGCTGTTGACAGGGATCAGGACGACAGGCGGCATTCAGAGGTCACCTGGAAGCGGAGCCCTCACCCCCAACCCCTCTCCCGGTGTGCGGGCGAGGGGAGAAGGCTCGGCGGTGCAAAACGCTGCTCGCGCGCTCACGGAAGCGGTGCTGAGCATCAGCTCGCCACCTGGGAGAGGACGGCGCTGGCGAGTTCGGCTTTGCGCTCGTCGCTCGTCATCATGGTGTCGGTAACGAGGCAGCGCATGCCAAGCGCTTCCACCTGCGGCGCGAGCGCGCGGTCCTGCTCGTCGATCACCATGACGTCGATGAGGCCGGCGTAGATGCGGGCGACACCGACAGCGGAGACTTCGTGGCCGAGGGTCACCATCATCTTCGCAGCCGGGCCTTTGACCACTTCCCCGGCGATGATCGGGCTGATGGCGATGCGCGTCGCTTTCGAAGCGGCGAGCGCATCGCGGATGCCGGGGACGGCGAGGATGGGGCCGATGCTGACAAACGGGTTGCTGGGGGCGAGGATGACGGCCTCGCTCTCGCGCAACGCTTCGAGGACTCCGGGCGCAGGCGGCGCGGATTCGATGCCGGCGAAGGCGATGGAGCGGACGTCGGTTTCTGTGCGGAGTTTCACCATGTACTCCTGGAACGGAAGGACGCCGTCGGGGCCGGTGATCTGCGTGCGAATGGGCTCGTTGCTCATGGGCAGGATGCGGCATTGGAGGCCCCAGGCAGCGGTCAGCCCGGCGACGATTTCGTGCATGGGCACTCCTTCGTGGAGGAGACGGGTGCGGTGGATGGCCATGGCGAGGTCACGGTCGCCGAGGTTGAACCAGCGTTCGTAACCGTAGCGCTGAAGGGCATCGACGACGGCGAACGTGTCGCCCGTGAGTCCCCAACCGGTCTCGGGGTTCACGGCCCCGGCGAGCGCGTAGATGACGATATCGGTATCGGGGGAGACATGGAGGCCAAACATCTCGACATCGTCGCCGGTGTTTGAGATGACGGTGATGTTCGAAGGGTCGGTAGCATGGGCAAGGCCCTGGAGGAAGCGGGAGGCGCCGACGCCGCCGGCGAGGACGGTAAACATAGTGGGATTGTGGGGTGCGAGGCGGCGCGTGTCGATCGTTAGTCTTGAGTCCCGAGTTCCGAGTTCCGGGTGAGGGCCGGGACGGGCACCGGGTTCGAGCGAGAAGCACCGGCTTTCACCGCTGGCTGGGACGAAGGCTCAATCGCCGTGGCTCGGGACACCGCAGCGGCGCCGAGTTCGACCGCTGCGAGGATCGCGAGAATGAGGTAGAGGTAGGGTTCGTCGAGCAGGCGGCCTTCGGACTGGCTTTCGAGAAAGATCGCGAGGAGGGCCACGCCAAGCCAGCCCGTAAACAGCCGCGTGAAGCGGTCGCTTGTGGCGAAGTAGGTGCGGGCGACAGTCCAGGCAATGCGGACGATGGCGAAGCCGAGGGCGAAGAGGCCGAGCAACCCGTTTTCGGCGGCGATGGTGATGACCGAGGTGTGCGAGAGTGAGACATCGAAGCCCCAGTAGGGGATGAGATCCTTGTAGTTGGTCACGAGTTGGTTTTGGAAGTTGCCCGTGCCTACACCCGTCAACGGGTTATCGAGGAACATGTGCCAGCCGCCGGCGATGAGATACGTCCGCCTCCCCAGCGCGCCGTTGATGTTGGTGAGCGACTTCAGCCGGTCCGCCGTGGCCCCGCCACCAAGCAGGAGCATGACGAGTACGAGTACGACGCCACAGGCAGCCACGGCCACGAGCTTGATTTTCGTGGCGCGTTCGATGGGGGACACCAGCATGCCCAGGAAAAGGCAGATAACCAACACGCCCAATCCTGAACGCGACCCGGTTGCGACCACGCCGGCGGCGCCAAGTGCGAGGGTGGGCAGGGCGAGGTAGATAGTGGTGCGGCGGGGACCGGTGGAGAGCACGAGGATGGCGGCCAGCGTGATGGAGATCACCAGGTAGCGCGCGAGGATGTTTGGATCGGCGAAGGTGGCGTTGGCGCGGTACGCGCCTTCGCTGACAAGGTAGGAACGCCACTCGAACACGTGCAGGAACCGTTGCGCGAGCGCGACCGCGCCGAGGACGGCGGCGACGAGCAGCAGAGCGGTGATGATGCGTTCGATGTCGCGGCGGTTCTCGATGAGACTCGGGGCCACGAAGAGGAATGCGATGTACATGGCCATGACGAGCACGGCGCTATCGGGGCGGCGCGAATCAGACCAGGCGAGGCCCAGGACCGTGATCGCGAACAGCAGCACGATGGGAACGATGACACGCGATTCGGGGAATAGACGGGCGGGATTCTGGCGCATGCGGACAGCGCCCACGACGATCGTGGCGAGCATGGCGAGCTTGCCGGGATTGAGGAACGCGCGGAGGGCGCCGTGGATGCCGGTCGAGCCCCATGAACTGAGGAGCTGCGTGTTGGCGTACTCGAAGGGAAGGCCGATGATGACTGCCGGGATGAGCAGCTTCGGCTCGCGGAGGACGATCAC
>JAFKFP010000217.1 GCA_017308185.1 bacterium
CTTGTAGCGCAACACGCAGACAATCTCGCTGGCGAGTGCCTGGTTGCACACCTGCACGACGCGCTGGGCGTCACCCCCGTAGGAGGCCGTGATGGGCCCCTTGTCGATATTGGCTCGCGCTTCCTGACGGATACGCTCCTGGTCCATCTTGAATTCGTTCATCCATGACCTCCTGGCTACGACCGTTTCATCGGATACGAGCATAGTCCGCGCGCCGTGAGGCACGGCACGGCCGCGCGTGCCAGAAGGTTGCAAGAGCATAACAATGGCGCTTCGAGCCATGCTCGGGCCGCACCAGCGACTTCGAGCGTGCGGCGGAGGGCGTTACCGCCGCGCCGGCCCCGAAGGGAGCCCGATCGTGCGGCCGCCATCGACCACGTGGATCTGCCCCGTGATGTAGTCCGAATCATCGCTCGAGAGAAAGACGGCCATACGCGCGATGTCTTCGGGCCCGGCCATACGTCCGAGCGGCACCGACTGCGCCATCTGCTCGCGCATGCCCGAATCGAGGATGCCGGGCGCCTGGAACATCTTGCCCCAGATGTCGGTATCGACGAGGCCGGGGGCGATGGCGTTCACGCGGATGCGGTCGGCAGCGAGGTCGAGCGCGAAGCACTTCGTCAACTGTGCGACAGCGCCCTTTGAGGCGCAGTAGGCCATGAGCGTGGGTGAGATGCCGTTGAGCGCGGCGATGCTCGCCAGGTCGATGATCGAACCACCACCGCCCTGCGCGATCATCTGGCGGGCGGCGGCCTGGTCAGTGAGCATGACGCCGCGGCCGTTGATGGCCATCGTCTGGTCCCATTGCTCGGGCGTGGTATCGATGGCGCGCGCGCCGATGGCGATGCCGGCGTTCGCCACCATGATGTCGAGACGGCCCAGCTTCTGGACGGCGTCTGCGACGAACGCGTCTATCTCAGTGGCGGCGGTCACATCGCACTTCATGCCCAGGGTGCGGACCCCGGTCTCTTCGGCAATCTCGTTGGCGGCGGCGCGTGCGCCTGCTTCATCGACATCGCTGATAGCGACGCTCGCGCCTTCGCGCGCCATCGCGAACGCGATGCCCTTGCCGATGCCGTTGGCGGCGCCGGTGACCGCGGCGACCTTTCCTTCGAGACGCATGATCGTGACCCCCGATGTGATTGCTCGATTGTCGATTGCCAATTGCCGATTTGTCGAATGTCTGATTGATAGCGGCCCAATCGTGTGCCAAGCCTACGGCGGCTTGAGGGAAGAGTGTGCCTTCTGGACCGTCTGGGCCGCACGGTGTCGAGCTCACCGAGAGGGAGACGCAGGTAGCGGCGCTTCTTGAGCGGGCTTAACAAATCACGAAATAGTGGTTCTTCTTGTGGTGAGCGACGAGACAGTGAAGTCGCACGTCGCCCACATCATCAATAAGCTCCAAGTTCGCAGCCGTCATCAAGTCGCTGGCGTGATGGACCGCCGAAGACACTCGACAGGTGATTGCATACGCGTGTTAGGCGCTTGTAGATTGCTGGCAGGGAAGGGATACCGTCGATGCAATACCGTCTTGTGACTCTTGCACTACTTGTAGCAACCCTGCCGCCTTCGTTGTGCCGGGCTTCGCGTCGGCTGGCGACGACACCTTTGCCTGCGACGCATACACCAACGGCACGGCGTATTACTACGCCGGCACAACGCACTGCTACCCCGTTGATGGCAGCCCACCGGCAATGTCGTCGATCTCTGACGAGCCATCGCTGTACAAGTACGACCCATCGAGCATGGATTATAATGTCGTCGCCTCGACCTTCTCCATGTGCTGGATATGCTGGTTGGACAGTGCTCCAGCATCGAACGGCTTCGGCAGCGGCGACTACATCGTCACGGATAATTACGCAGTTGTTGCGCCACCCGGATACTCGGGAAGCGATGCCGGGTTGGTGTCGCTGGCGTTCTACGTGAGCTAGTTTCGGTCAGGAGGAACCAATCATGCACATTTCGCGAATCGAAGCGAGGCTTCTTCTGGTCGCGTCGGTCCTCGCGGTGGCCGCGGTTGCCTGGTGGTTTGCCGGACGCCCGGGCATCTCGCATAACGCCGCGGCTCAGGCGGTCGCCGTAAACACCGGGATGCCGCCAGGGTATTCACAGACGCCGCATGCCATGACGGCAGCGGAATATGCGCGCTACGGCCCGATGATCGATGCGATGGTCCGCGCTGTGCAGCGGCAGATTGCGCAGCAGTCACCCGCGCTGCAGGCAGGGTTCACCGCGAAGTTGCAGGCTGCAGCCGCCCGCAGTCATGGCTGGGCATCCGCGGGTTGCCCGCCGGATGTGGTGCTGGGTATCTATCCAGCAACAGATGGCAGCGGAAATTACGCTTACCGCCTACTGGACTGGCCGCCTGCGGTCGCAAGCTCGTCGGCGTCGTGGTCTGGCCATGACTGAGGCCGTTCGAACCGTCGCCACCGTCCCGTTGAGCAACGGTCGACATTCGGCACGGGCAACCTGACAATGTGCCGATGGCGGACACCCCCGAAGCACGCGCACCAGCTCCACACAATAGCTGGTTGCCGGTGTTTGTACTCGGCATCGCAGCGGTTGTGGGCGCGTTCATCGGGCTGGGGTTCGCGGCGTACAACGCTTGGGGGCCGGGGGGCAGCACGACCTCCGCATCGGTCGCGACGCCCTCGCAGGGTTCGGCCACAGCTGGGGCGACGGCCGGGCAGGGGGTGGAACTGAGCTATAGCGGGACAGCACCGGCGGGGCTCGACGACGCTTCGCTGGCAGCGGCGCCTGCCGGGAAGGATGGCGATATCACTTTCGGCTCGGGCCAGGGCGCTACCACACTCACCTACCGCTACTGGGTGCCCGTCGCGGCGGTAGGCGAAGGCATCAGCGCGCTCACGAAGGCGCAACTTGATGGGCTGCTCTCCGGCGCGACGACCGACTGGAGCACAGTGAACGGCGTCGCGGGCAAGGTCACCTTCGTGGCGGCTGGGACGCCGGGCGAATTGGCGGTCGTCGCCGGGTTCACGGACAACGCGAAACCAGCCCAGACGTTCCCGACGTGGGACGCGCTGCGTGCCGCCATGACCGTGAGTTCCGGCATGATCGCGATCGTGCCGCTCGATGAGGTGCGGGTCTCGATGGCCGCGGTCGCCATCGATGGCGTGGATCTCGTACGCGGCACGGGCGATGCGAAGGCGTGGCCGTTCGTGGAAAAGGCAAGCGTGCGCGGGGTGAACGCCAGGGGGAAGCAGGCGCTGCCGGCACTCGTCGAACGTATGACGGCGAAGCTGCCGAAGTTGACGCACGTCGTGGCCACCGGCGACATTCTTATGTCCCGTTGCACGCTTACCAAAATAGAGGCCACAGGCGACTGGGCGGCGTCGCTCCGGAGTCCGGTCGGTGACTATCTCAAGGCGGCCGACCTCGCACTGGGGTCTCTCGATGGCAGCATCCAGTCCGTGAGCACGCCCTTCGGCTGCGAAGAGATGACAAACTTGAGTTCGCCGCCGCAGGTGATGGCCGCACTCACGCACGCCGGCATCGATGAGGTCACCGTCGCCACGAACCATATCTTCGATTGCGGCACGATCGGCTACTGCGGCTCGAAAGCGTTCGAACAGACCCTTCAGAACCTGCACGACGCGAACATCAAGACAGTGGGCGGGGGTATGAACATCGATGAAGCGCATCAACCCGCTATCTTCGAAGTCAACGGCATCAAGTTCGGCGTGCTCGGGTACGACGACATCTCGGCCGATGAACTGGGCGCCACCGCGGACAGCCCGGGCACGGCCGGCATGGACGACAGCTACGCGGATGAGCTTGCCGCGCCCCCGAAAGAGCCCTCGTTCTACAAGCCCGCGAGTATGCTTCACACCACCCGCCTCGAAGCCGATATCAAGGCTCTCAAGAAGCAGGTCGATGTCGTGATCGTCCAGGTGCAAACGGGTTTCGAAGACACCCACGATGCGAGCCCGAGAAGCATCAAGGCGTTGCGCGCCGCCGCCGATGCAGGGGCCGACCTCGTCGTCGGGAACCAGGGCCATTCGGTGCAGCCGATAGAGGTGCGGGGCAACAGCTTCATCACCTACGCGCTGGGGAACTTCATCTTCGACCAGGTGCATACCGTCGACGAGACGCAGGGGTTCCTGCTCGAAGCAGACTTCTGGGGCAAGACGCTCGCGAATGTCCGGATGCTCCCCTACCAGATCCAGGACCTCTACAAGCCGGAGTTCACGGATGCGGCCACGAGCGCGAAGATCTTCACTGACATCGCGAAGGGCACCGCCGACCTCCCGGCCCCGAACGTGGTACCCACACAGTAGCCCGCCCGCTAGCTGGTGGTGGAAGCGCGGCGGCGCGCCTCGGCTTCCTTCCGGAGCGTCGAGCGCTCCTCCGCTGTGGCCCACTGTGCGGCAACGATCATGAGCGCGATCAGCCCGATGAGTTCGCCTGCAATAAACATGAACGCGCCCGCCGCCTGCTGATCCATGAGCGGACCGGGCCCCCACGCGCGCGGGATGGCCGAGAGCTGGGGATAGATGACCCGTTCGGGCTGGTAGAACATGCTGCCGAGAAACGCGTGGATGGGCACGAGCGCGAGCAGGTAGACGAGCCGCACAGGGTAGGGCAGATGCCAGCGCGTCGGGTTCGCGGGGATCAGCGGCCACCAGTAATGCAGCCCCGCGAAGAGGAAGATCGAATAGCCGGTGTAGTGAAGCCATTCATTCGTCAGTGCCCATTCGAAGAGTGGCGTCACGTACCAGAGCGTGGGGACCAGCGCGAACAATGCGAGCCCGACCACCGGGTTCGTGAAGGCGTGGAACGGCCGCGAATGGAGCACCGGGTAGAAGTACCGGCCACGCGCCTTGCGTCCCACGGAGACCAGCAACAGTGTGAGCGGCGCACCGGCAAGAATCAGCGGCGGCGCGATCGTGATGAGCAGGAAGTGCTGCAGCATGTGGATGCTCAGGAACGTGTGGTCGTACGCCGCGAACGGCCCGAACACCGTCACAAGCACCAGCGCGATCCCCGTCAGGTAGCATAGCGCGCGCCAGCGCGGGAACTGCCTCTTGAGCGGTGTCCGCCGCACCCGCCTGAAAAGCAGAATGTAGTAGCCCGCCGCGAATGCGAGCAGGAACACCGCCACCGGCTCAACCGCAAACGTGGTCAGCACGCGGGGGAACTCGGGCACGGGCACCGTCTTGATGGTGCAGACGACCACGAAGCCAACCGACGCGGAAGACGACGGCAACCGGATGAGCACCGAGCCGAGGATGCTCAGTGCAAGGCCGGCGACAAAAATCATCAGGAGGGTGCGGTTCGAAAGATGGCGTCCGGGGAGGCGAGCAAGCGTGTTCATCATGACGTGTCTTGCCAGTGATGTTACCGCACTCTGTGACAGGCGTCACAAGTGCGCGCGGAGTACGCGGCGCCGCGCAGCGGGCCCTGTTATCCGTGCCGCGCCCGCCGCCCGGCCCACTGACTACTGACCACCGGCTGCCGTATACTGGCGGCATCGCATAGATGAGGTGGGCTCGATGTCGAACGCACTCGGGAAACAGATCCAGGGTATGGCCTCCACACGCGAACCGGCCTACCGGCCCGCGATGTTCATCGACGAAGCAGAACGTGCCCAACTTGCGGAAAAGCTGGGCTCCGCCTCGAACTACGACCTCGGCCTGCTGCGCGAAATGGTCGCCGCCGACCCTTCGAACGCCGAGTTCCGCAAAGCCCTCGTGAGCGGCATCGTGAGCGCCGAATTTGCCGGCGTGGATGCCTTCAGCCGCAAGGTGTGCGAGTGGCAGGACTGGTCGGTGCCGTGGGAACTCATCATGGCCATGGCACGTCAGACCTGGGACGAAGTACGCCACGCACAACTGGGCATGGGCTTGCTCGAAAGCTATGGCGGCTATGTGGGAGAGTACCCGGATACGCTTGCCGGCTCCCCGCCGTCGGAGGCCACGCAGGCTGTGGCATCCGTCGCGGGAGGCAGCGCCGTCG
>JAFKFP010000218.1:0-4823 GCA_017308185.1 bacterium
ACACGAGCGCTGCAATATACGATGGACATCGTCCATTCGCGGTATCAGTGCCATCTGAAAGTACCTCCGCCCCAGTGGGGAGCCGCCAGAACCGCGCGTTGAACAGCGCCGGCCGCAGCCATGACCGTGTGACGGCAACCGACCGGTACTGGAACGAGATGTGCTCGATCGCGCTCGCCTCGAGGTTGGATCCGAAGATTTCAGTGAGTTCAACTGGCGCCTGCGCGATCAGTCCAGCGATCTCTGACCGTGCAAGTTCGAACTCGGGCCAGTCGTTGTCGTCGACGATGTCGTAGGGCGAAAAGCCAGTTGGGGCGAAGCTGATGACGTCGGTCGTGGTCTTGATGTCCAGGTCGTCCATGAACGACGTCTGCCACTCATTCCATGTGGCTGTCGGCGCGCTGTTGGCAAACCGCTGCTGGACCTGCTCCGCGGCCTCTACCTCGTTTTGGTGGCCCAGGCTCACCCAGTCGGCCTGGGCGCGTGCGACGGTGGCGCGCAGCCGCGGTTCATCGTCGTTGGTCCACTTCGCCTTTAACGCAGCGTCGTCGGAGTTCTCTGCCGTCAGCTGCTGATTCTTGTACTCTTCTTCCGCAGCGTAGGTTGCGTCGCGGTATTGGCGGTAGGCGGTGAGGACATCAGCGGAGAGCACGGCTCGCGCGGCATCGAGTTGTGCCTGTTCGTCGGTCGTGAGGGCGCCGGAGGCTGGCTGCGCGGTGGCGAGCACATCGCGGTACACCTCCCAGAGGTATTCGCCCTGCGCGACGGGCGCGAGCACGCCACGAGGAATCTGGTTCGCCACATGGGCGAACTCGGAAGCATCGTTGAGGCGTTGTGGCGTAAGGTCACCGGGCACCACGAACGCGAGCTGTTCAGCCGAATAGCTCAGCGGCGAGAGCGCGGGAAAGCTCAAGAACGTGTCATCGCTCTCAAAGATGGCTTTCGCCTTCGTCATCATCGCGAGCTGCGCGAGAGCATCCACAACAGGCCGCCTTGTCCGATTCCTACACAAAGTCGCTGTGGTCCCGTCAACCGGTGGTCCCGGTTAGACCCACTCGGTTAGGCCCGGGAGCGGGTCCGGGCTCTTCGGCAGGATGTGGCACTTGAAGCCAATGACCTGCATGCCAGGCACGGTCATCTCCTGCCCGGAAGACGAGTAGCCGAAGGTGCGCGCGGTCGAGCCGCTCGTTGTGCTGCGGTTGTAGCTTCCGCCCAATCCAAACAACCCCCACCGCACGAAGCCGCCTGCGTTCGCGTCGGTGCTGGCATTCTTGGAGAGGAAATCACTGAAGCCGGAGTTCTGGCCAAACGTGAGCTTTAGGTTTCGCACGAGGATCATGCTTGTCGGATACGCAGGCATCATGCCGTTCGGTGGCGAGCCGCCATCGCTGAGCACTGCGAGCTTCGCTTCGGGGTCGGCCTGGTCGAAGCGCCAGGACTTGCTCGTAAGAAATGCATCTTTGAACCACGGGCGGATGATCTGTACCTGGGCGATCTCGAAGTTCAGGCCGAACTGGTCGCTGTTGAAGGTGGATTTGTATTCTTGCTGACTGCTGCTCGATCCTCCACCGCCGCTGCCTCCGAAGATCCCGAGAAAGCCGCCACTCCCTGCGGCCTTCCACTGTTTGGTGCTGTAGTCCGTGGTCGCGCTGCTCTTGAAGTCGCTGCTTGTGAACCCGAACTGGGTCCAACCGGACGACGTCGCGAAGTTTCCGGGGATAAGCGAGGTGTAGAAGAAATCGCTACCCGATGCGAGGCCTGTCAGTCGTGCCTTGTCGAGGTCGTCCTGGTACTCCGCCTTCAGAAGCGTCATATCCCGGCGTGACACCTGGTCGATGAATGCCGCCATCTGCTCGTATTCGTTCTTGTATCCATTGTTGACCCAGTCATCCATGGCAGCCTTGACGCGGTTTCGCAGGATGCTGGCATTCAGCGCAAAATAGTTCACTGCGCTAGAGTTGTTCGCAGAGAGTGCGTCGACACGATGCGTGTTGTAGGTGAGCACAGCGTCTTCATACGCCGCAAGCTTCTCATTGTAGAGTTTTACGAGCTCACTCGGCTCAGTTACCTGCGTCTCGCTTCCATCGATCAGGTTCTTCTTCGTCACGGTTGTAGTTAGCAGCTTGCGGAACTGGTCGATCTTCGCCTTCGTCTCGGACGGAAGCTCCTCTCTCGCGACCTGGCTCATGCGCAGCACGCGACTGTAGATATCCGAGAGCGTCCCATCGTTGTTCATTATGCTGAGCCGTGCGAACTGTTCGTTATCAGCCCTGGTCACGTCCGGCACAAAGTCCACCAGCCGTGCGAGGTTTTCGGCCTGCATGTAGAGCTGAGCTGTGTCCTGGGCTTTCAGCGCATCAAGTTCGGCCTGGGTGAGGCCGGGGGTCGCCGGAGCGGTGGCGGCATCGCCACCTCCCGCCGCCACGGGGACAGCCATCGTGGCAACGTCTGCTTTCTTCACCACCCCGGTCAGCCCTTGCGAGAGAAACTCGACGTCGCCGGGCTCGATCGGTATGCCGGGCGTCGCCCAACTGAAGAAGTTGTCCTCGCTCTGGGGAACGGTTGCATCCCCGTTTGCCAGTACATCGTAGAGCTTGCCCATGACTGAGTTCATGAGGTCGCTGGGAAGGACGTCAGCCATCATCGTTTCCTTTGTTCGCGGCCCGGCCGCCGCTGTGTATGACCCACCGCGCTGGCGGGCCGGAGACGTAATCTCGGATTGCTTGGTGTCGTCGTGCGAAGCACAGATCGGCGTGCGAATGAGTTCGGGAATCATCGATCATGCGTGTAATTTGGCAATTCAGATACGACTAACGACGGGTAAATTCTCCAGGGCCGGGAGCCAGAGGCTGCGCTGCGGAACTCGCCCGTCCGCTGCCGCGAGCGAGGCCTGATTGGCTACGCGCACCGAGGCCTCCGCGGTGCATCTGCTGCTTCAGGAGAGGGCGTAACCCTTGGCCCACTGCAAGACGACCGTTCGGCCGTATGCGGATCCGCTCAGCCCTGCAATCGTGGGGCGGAGCCATGCTCGGCCATTGCGAGTGATGTATGAAGTGAGACCGCGCTCGCGCAGGGCACAACCGGACGAGGAGGCAGGCACGATGACCGAAGATCGTGCGGGGACCTGGGAATACAGGATCGTCATCTTTGAGGTGGAGAACTCACCAGGGCAGGGGTTCAAGCATTTCGACGCCCACGAACTCGATGACATTGGCCGGGAAGGCTGGGAACTTGTTTCGACTGACGCTGGCTGACAACGTCGCCGGGATCGCCGAAGCATGCGAGTATGTTCCAAACTTCCAATCGGGGCGCGCGAAGCTGTGCCAGGGCATTTTCCAGAAGGCTGCAACCGTCGTCGTGGCCTTCTACTGGCCCTCAGATCGGCGCATTCCTGGAGAGACTCGTAGCGCGGACGGGAGCGTTTCATGCTTGGTCTTGTGGAGATTCGGCGGCGAAAGCTGCAGTTTGCTCTCATCGGGCTTGTCGTCACGCTCATCACGTACCTCGTACTGATGGTGAACGGACTCGGGATCGGATTGAAGGAACTTGCCGGGCGCGCGCTGCTCAGCTGGGATGCTGATGCGATCGCCTACGCGGGAACCTCCAATCTGAGCGTGATTCGTTCAGAGCTCTCGAACGCCGCGGTGTCGAGCGCCAGGCAGATCCCTGGAGTCACCGACGCATCGCCGCTCGGCTACTACGGCGTCGACGTTCGACGGAGCGACGGATCGGCGATGTCTGTAAAATCGGCGGCGCTTCTCGGCTTCGACCTCGGAAGCATCGGTCAACCGCAAGTGATCTCGGGCCGGAATCTCGAGCCGGGCGACGCGCAGGCGGTGCTTGCGGATCGGAGCTTTTTGAAGGCGGCAGGCTTGCACGTCGGTGACAGCGTCACGCTCGCCTACGGACTGTCGAGCAACCGTTTCCACATCGTTGGGGAGATCGACGAGGGCGCCTTTCTCTTTCAGCCAACGATCTATGCGCTGCGTACGACCTGGCAGCAGATGAAATACGGAGGCAATGGGCCGGACGAGCCGGCGGCAAGCATTGTCCTCTTGAAGGGGGAACACCTTGCCGGTCAGGCCGCACCAGGCCTCCAGGTTGTATCGAAAAGCAGCGCATTCAACAACATCGAGGGCGTGAGCGCGCAACAGCAAACTGTGAACGCCCTGGCATTCTTTGGTTACCTCATTGGCGCCCTCGTCATCGGCGTATTCTTCTACGTGCTGACAGTGCAGAAGGTCCCGCAGATCGGCGTCCTCAAGGCTATAGGCGCGAGTTCGACGTTTGTCGCCACACAGATTGTGGTGCAGGTGCTCGCGCTGGCACTGGGCGGGGTCATCGTCGCGGTGCCGCTGGCGTGGCTGACCAGCAAGGGCCTGCAGCAGTTGCCCCAACAGGTGCCACTGGCATTCACCACAGGGGCATTCGTAGTCACATCGGTGGCGATGGTCGTGACCGCACTTATCGGGGCGCTGTTATCCGCCTGGCAAGCCGTCCGGGTTGACCCGATCATCGCTTTGGGCCAGCAGCAATAGGAGGGCGGATGATGACTGCGATGTTGGAGGTCTCCCACCTTTCGAAAACCTATGGCTCGGGAGAGAGCGCCGTCGCCGCGGTGCGAGACGTAACCTTCTCGATGGCCGCATCAGAATTCGCCGCGATCGTCGGTCCGAGCGGTTCGGGAAAGACCACGCTGCTCGCAATGATCGGCGGGCTCCTGACACCCAGCTCCGGTTCAATTCGCGTCAACGGGCGCGAGATCGCTCAGCTTTCAAGCCGTGAGGCGGCCGCGTACCGGCGTGACTCCGTGGGATACGTGT
>JAFKFP010000218.1:4927-10847 GCA_017308185.1 bacterium
GGCAAATAATCTTGTACCGTATTTGACCGGCCGCGAGAACCTCATGCTCATGCAGTCCATCCGGGGCGGCTCGCGGAAGGATGCGAACCGGCGAGCGGCACAGCTCCTGGAGGAGCTTGGAATGACCGGGCGGGCGAACGCGCTCGTCACCCAGCTCTCTGGCGGCGAACGGCAGCGCATTGCGATCGGAAGGGCGCTGATGAATGACCCGCAACTCGTTCTGGTCGATGAGCCCACGGCGAGCCTCGACTCCGTCCGCGGCCGCCGCGTCGTGGAGTCCCTTATCTCAGAGGTGAAGGGGCGCGAAAAGCTCGCAGTGATGGTCACCCATGACCCTGATATGGCGGCCCTCGCCGACCGAGTGCTCACGCTCCGGGACGGCGAGCTGCGGAGCAGCGAGATACCCGCTTAGCCACGCCGAAGTGCTCGATGGGCGCGCCCCTTCACCTCTGAGACCAGTTGAGGGGCCTTCAGAGCGTAGATAGCGACTTCAACGAGACGGCGCCAGTGCCACTCCGCACGCCGGCACGCATATCCGTTGACTGCGCTTCGCGGCCCGGCCCACGATGCCCGTATGAAAGCCTTTGTCATCGATCACGGCCCTGGCGACGTCCTGGCGTAGCGCGAGACCGAAGCGCCGCGCCCAACTCCGGGCTCCGGCGACCTGTTGATCCGGGTCCACGTGTGCGGTGTCTGCCACACTGAACTCGATGAACTCGCGGGCCGGCTCCGGCCGCCGCGCATCCCGGTTGTCCCGGGGCACCAGGCCGTTGGCATCGTCGACGAGGTGGGCCCGGGCGTTACAGCGTTTGCCCCGGGCGACCGGGTAGGCGTGGCCTGGATCTTCTCAGCCTGCGGCGACTGCTCATACTGCCGCTCGGGCCAGGAGAACCTTTGCAACGAGTTTCGGGCAACTGGCTGCGACGCCGACGGCGGCTATGCTGAGTACCTCGTCGTCGGGGAGGCGTTCGCCCACCGAATCCCCGATGTGCTCACGGACGCCGAAGCCGCACCGCTCCTCTGCGGCGGGGCTATCGGATACCGGTCGCTCCGGCTGACCGGCATCGCGGAAGGGGGCGTGCTCGGGCTCGTGGGGTTCGGCGCATCCGCCCACCTGGTACTACAGCTCGCGAAGTCGCGATACCCCGGCACGCGTGTCTGCGTGTTCGCCCGCGACGTTTCCGAGCAAGAGTTTGCACGTGTGCTTGGGGCAGATTGGGCGGGTGGCATTGAAGACATTCCTCCCTGGCAGCCATTTGCCATCATCGATACGACGCCGGTGTGGACGCCGGTGTTGCAGGCCCTGCGGGTGCTGGCGCCGGGCGGCCGTCTCGTTATCAATGCCATCCGCAAGGAGGACGCCGACCGCGACGCCCTTCGCCAACTGTCCTACACCGACCAGCTCTGGCGCGAAAAAGAGATCAAGAGCGTGGCGAACGTGACGCGGAGGGACGTGCGTGAGTGCCTGGCGGCAGCAGCCGAATCTGGCATTCGCCCCGAGGTACAAGAACACCCGCTCGCACACGCGAATGCGGCCCTGGCCGAGATTCGCGCCGGCCGCATTCGAGGCGCGCGCGTCCTGCGCATTCGCTAGCGTCAGCGATCGCGGCGGGCCCATCGATACCCCATAAGCCGCCCAACCGGCCCATGCCATCCGGACGGTGAGAAGACACCATGGGGTAAGATGCGCTACCTGGCCCTCGCAATCGATTTCGATGGCACACTTGCCCAGGATGGACACGTTCGTCCAGAGACGGTCGCGGCTCTGGATGAGCTGAAGCCAACGCGGAGGCTGGTACTGGTGACGGGCCGTCGCATTCCTGAGCTGGAATCGGCGTTCCCTGAACTCAGCCTCTTCGACCGGGTGGTCGCCGAGAACGGCGCCGTCACGTTCAACCCGGCGACGGGCGTCGTTCGCGCCCTAGCAGCTCCGCCCCCGGACATGCTTCTCGAGCGTCTGCGGGCAGCCAATGTCCCGTTCGAAACGGGACACGCGATCGTGGCATTGTGGGCTCCCCACGAGACTGACGCATTCACCGCGATAGCCGAGTTAGGACTGGAATACTGGGTCTCGTTCAACAAGGGGGCAGTGATGCTGCTGCCTGCAGGCCACACGAAAGCGACGGGGCTCGAATCGGCCCTCCACGAATTGGGACTGTCGCCCCTGAATGCGGTGGCGATGGGCGACGCAGAAAATGATCACTCCATGCTGGTCAGCTGCGGGCTGGGAATAGCAGTCGCAAACGCCGTGCCTGCTCTACGTCTTTCAGCCGATGTGACACTCACAGCCGGCCACGGCGAGGGGGTAGAAGAGGTCGCGTACGGGCTCATCCGCGATGACCTGCGGGGGTTGGATGCGAACTCCAACCGGCGGTTGCGCCTGGGAATCAGCGATGGCGAGCCCGTATACGTATCGAACTCCGAGGCCGTCGTGCTGGTGATCGGCGCTTCGGGCGCGGGCAAGTCCAGTTACGCATTGGGCATCCTCAACGCGCTGGTCTCTGCGGGCTATCAGGCTGTGGTCGTCGACCCTGAAGGGGACTATTGTGACGAAAAGCCGGGCGTCGCGATCGTCGGTTCGGCGGTCTGGCCGCCCACCGTCGAGTCGCTCCAGCCATTCATCCACGAACCTCGCGGGAGTGTCGTGGCCTGCCTGGTCGGCGCCGGCCAGGCCCACAGGAGGGCGTTCCTAACGGGACTCCTCCATTACGCCGGTGAACAACGGGAGGCCACTGGACGGCCGCACTGGCTCATGATCGATGAGGCCCACCAGCTCCTCTACGATGCACAGGACCTGCGGACATCGCTCGAACGCTGGCCTCTCGGCAACGCGTTGATCGTGACTGTCTACCCGGAGGCGTTGGCCCCGGCCGTGCTCCAGCAGGTTACGCATGTGGTCGCGCTTTCCGACGCGTCGCCCGAGGTTGACCGCCTGGCCGTGATGCTTGGCGTGCCCTCACCCGTCTCGGAAAGCGAAACCACCCATCGTGCGCTGCTTTGGGCAGTCGGCGAGCCAACCACGACATCGCTCGACATCTCCGGGATCTGCCTGCCCCATACGCGTCACGCGCGCAAATACGCCGAAGGGGACCTCGGGCCGGGAGGAAGCTTCTACTTCCACCAGGCTGGGACGGACAGGGTCACGCGTGCGCGCAACATCCTCGACTTTGCCACCCGGCTCCAGACTATCGATGAGGCCACGTGGCGCTTCCACCAGGATCGCGGGGATTTTGCGCGCTGGCTGAGAGAATGCATCCGCGATGAAACCCTCGCGGAGATTGCCGAAGCCGCCGCTGCCGTCCCTGACTTTCGTTCCGGCCAGTCGAAGCTCCGCGAGGGCATTCTCGCAAGATACTGCAGCCGGCCGGACGCCGAATTATCCCGCTGAGCCCCTGGGCAGCGGCTCCCATCGTTGCGGCCGCGCGCACTTCGGAACCTTGCCGCCAACTCATGGGCGTCTGTGTGAGAACCCGGCAGTACTGGATGGGCGCCAGAACTTCACTTGAGCGGCGAGAAGTCCGTCGGGCGCAGGACCCGATTTTCTATGTGGTGGACGAGTGGCCCGTCCTTCTCGGATTCGGTCGCCGCCGCGCGCCAATCAGGGTCTGCTGCAAACGCAGACCACGCCGCGTCTCGTTGAGCGAGGTCCTGGAAACCGAGCATGTAGATGAGCTCGTCGCTCCGGCCGCCGATCGAGTTGGTCCAGTAACCGACGTTGGTGATGCCGTGCTTCTCGAACAACCGGCAGGTATGGTCACGAAAGCGCCGCTGCAGAGCGCCCATCTTGCCAGGGTTGGCATAGTACGTGCGAAGTTCGTAGATCACCGTAGCCTCCTGCGTCGCGCTGACACTGCTCGAATCTCTGGCCGCTGATTGTGTTGCCACCTGGCGGCTCTGGGCAAGCGAAAACTGACCCGCATCGCGAGGTCCAACTGCGCCGACAGCCGCGGAACAAGGATGGTGACCGTTGCGTGCCATGGGAATAGACAGCAGGCCTGCACGACGTTTCGTGCAGGCCTGCTTTGAACTGGAGGCTGCGGGACTGGTCTTGAATGCTGCTGCGCTAGCTCACTTCGACCTTCCATTGGACGCTTGACGCTGAATTGGCCAGGCCCACGAAGTAGCCCATGCCGTGCTGTATGGTGGCCAGGTCGTTGGCGCCCGGGACGCCCGCACCGGACTCGAAATATGCTCGCCACATCTTCGACGAGGCGTCATAGCTCCAGATCACGGCGATCTTCGTGGCCACTGTTGCGGTGCACCCGTTAGACGAGGCTGCTACTGCCTGCGTTACCGGCATCGTAGCGCCGGGCCAGGCGATGAGCGTCCACTGACCGGAAAGCGTCAGCACCAGGACCTGGCACGCCGGCGTTGGCGGAGGGATCACGATATCCGGCGGCGGCGGAGCCGCGGCCCTGAATGCGTGAGGCAGCGTGAACGTCCCTGCAGGAGTAGCGACCTCGAGATCGACAGGGCCCGCGCCAGCCCCGGGTGTAACGATCGCCCGCAGCTCGCTGTCGCTGACGACGGTGAACATCGCAGGCACGCCGTTCATCAGCACCTCGGTCGTCCCAGTCAGCCCCGAGCTTTGGAGGAGTATCGGCTGGCCGAACCACTGCGTGGGTGGTGTCACAGACGTGCCGGCGGGCACTGGGATAACAAGGACGCAAGGCCCTGACAGGTCGGGCGTCAGAAGCCACGGTGCGAACGCGACGTTGGCGGAGACGCCGTCACCGAGCCCCGGCTCCACGCCGCCAGGTCCATCAGCTGCGCCCCACCAGTTGCATTGTGCATCGACGGGCCCGCTGTCGTTGTAGACGCCGAACACGGTGTTCAGCGTGCCAGTGATCGCGTTGCGGTGCAGGATTGCGGTGGCCCCCAGTTTGTTGTAAATGGTACCGCCGCCATCGACATTCCCCGTGAAGGTGCTGCCGGTGACGGTCAAGTTGGCAAAATCGTATTCGTTGAGGATGGCCCCGCCACTGTTCGTTGCCGAGTTGCCGCCGATAGTGCTGTCGTCAATGCTGACAGTCGAAGCGATGTTCAGGATCGCCCCGCCGTTCACTGCCACATTGTTCAGAAACTCACTCCCGGAAATGTTCACGACCATATAGTCGCAGATATAGATCGCGCCGCCGTGGGTGTCGCTGTTGTTGAGGAACGAACTGCCACTGATTGTTACGGTTCCAGACTCGCAGATGTTCATCGCCCCTCCGCCGCCGGTCCCGGAGGAGTTGCTGTCGAACGTGGTGTTCGTCACGGTTAATCCAGCCGAAGAACCACTGCTGTAGATGCCTCCGCCAGCCTGGAACGCCGTATTATGGTCGATCGTGGTCCCGCTCACGGACATTGGCCCGTAGCTGAACAGGGCGCCCCCCGACCATCCGGCCGAATTGGAACTGATGGTGCTGTCGGCAACGTGGACGGTACCACGGCTGAAAACGACACCGCCTTGATACCCCGTGTTGTTTGTCAGGGTGAGCCCATTCAAATCGAGCGTAGCGCCGCTTTCCACATGGAAGACACCGCCATCTCCGCTCGCGGCATTGCCAGTGAACACAGCATCGCTCACATTCAGCGTGCCCCACACTTCGAATGCGCCCTGGGTCCCGCCGGTGATCGACGCGCCATTGCCGTCGATCGTGAGGTTAGTGTCGCTTGAGACGTTGAGGGGCCCAGGCGAAGTCATGCCAGACAGATTGTAGGTACAGGGATAGGCCAGCGTGAGCGTTGTGGTCGTGCCGCTGGCTCCATTGACCGCGCTCTCCAGGTCGAGGTCGCTACAACCCACCGGCGTATCCGCGCGTGCTGGGCCGCTGATCGCGAACCACACAACGACCACCGCGAGCGTGAGCACAAGCGCGACGAACGATCGCATTCCGCGGTCTGGTTGAGGAATGCGGCGCACAATAGCCTGCGG
>JAFKFP010000219.1:0-1678 GCA_017308185.1 bacterium
GCGTCACCAGCCGGGCATCGGCGAACTGCCCGCTTCCGCGATCGCGCTTGGCGCTGGCGTCATCACGCTGATCCTCATCTACCTCGGCTCGCGCGGCCTGCGCGATTTCGATGCGGCCCTCATCGGCTATGCCGTCGGCGTCGTCTTCGCCGTCATCGGCCTCACATACCGCTACGCCATGTGGATCACGCGGCCGCCCACCTGGCGCTACTTCCGCGCTGGCTGGTCGAACTTCTTTTCGTGGGGCCGATTCAAGCGCTACGCCATCCTCGTCCCGAAGGCCTGGTGGACGGACATCTTCGCGCAGACATTCATCAAGGAACGAAGCACGCTGCGCTGGATCATGCACATGAGCATTTTCTGGGGCGTCGTCCTCTCCTGCATGATCACCATCCCGCTCAGCCTCGGATGGTTCCACCTCACCATGGCTGGCGATGCCCCGCACGACTACACGATGTGGTTCTTCGGAATCACACTTTTCAACTTCCCGCTCAACACGGCATTCAGCTTCATCGTTTTTCACGCACTCGATTTCACCGCGGCGCTCCTCCTCGTGGGCGTCCTCATTGCCTTCTGGCGGCGTTTCACCGATGCCGGCCTCCTCACCACTCAGCGGTTTGGCTTCGACCTAATGCCGCTGGTGATGCTGTTTGGCATCGCGATCACCGGCATTGCGCTCACCTTCTCGTCGGCGCTCTGGGCTGGTCACTTCTACTGGTTTATCTCCCTGACGCACGAGGCGATTGTCGTCATCTGGTTGCTCTACCTGCCGTTTGGCAAGTTCTTCCACATCGTCGAACGTCCCGCCACCATCGGCGTGACGCTCTATCAGCAGATCGCCCACGATGAAGATCGCGAGAGCGGTTTCGCTGGCGCCGCACGCTGCCGCCGCTGTGGCACCGTCATGCCCTCGTCACAGTTCGTCGGTGACCTGCTCGCAACCCTCGACGACCTCGGACAGCAATACGACCTCGGCGGGAACCGTGGCTACCTCCAGGAGTACTGCCCCTCCTGCAAGCGTGTGCTGCGCGGCCAGGCCTACTACCAACTCATGGGGCAACGATTCCTATAGGAGGACGTTTGTGACCGTTAACAAGGACATCTTCGGGCGAGGCTCCCTGTTCAATTACGATTTCCAGGGTGTGGGGCTTTCGAACGATGCCTGGGCGGATAACGATCGTGTCCCCGAACAATTGGTCCCTACCCACTGCTCGTTTTGCGGCGTGCAGTGTGGCATGTACCTCAAAGTCGCAAACGGCGAAGTGATCGGCGTCGAAGCACGCGATTACCCTCACAACCGCGGCTCGCTCTGCCCCAAAGGTGTCGTCGCGTACCAACAGCAGGCACACCCAGATCGCCTCACCCACCCGCTCATGCGCAAGCACGGCAAGGGAAGCCCGCTCGAGCGCGTTAGCTGGGACGAAGCCCTCGACTATATCGCTGCCCGCTGGAAGGACCTCCAGGCGCAGCACGGCAAAGACTCCATCGCCGTGTGCAGCGGCTCATCCATGACGAACGAGAAGTGCTACCTGGCAGGGAAATTCGCCCGAATCGGCATTGGCACCCGCCACGTCGACTATAACGGCCGGCTTTGCATGTCATCCGCGGCGGTCGCATACGACCGCGCCTTCGGCCTCGACCGCGCGCCGCTCCCGATGCCCGATATCGCCCTCACCGA
>JAFKFP010000219.1:1717-7635 GCA_017308185.1 bacterium
GCAGTGGGTCTGGGAGGCGCGCGACCACGGCGCGAAACTTATCGTTATCGACCCGCGCGAGACACCCATCGCCCGCACTGCGGACCTGTGGCTCCCGCTCAAGCCCGGCACCGATATCGCGCTCTACAACGCCCTCCTCCGCCAGGTCATTCACGACGGCAGGGTCGATGAGGAGTACATCGCGAACCGCACGAGCGGATTCGAGGCTGTCCGCGATGCGGTCGAACCGTTCACTCCTGACTACGCCGAATCCATCTGCGGCGTCCCCGCCGAGAACGTCGTGGCGGCCGCACGCATCTACGGAGCGGCGCCACGAAGCCTCATCATGCACGCGCGTGGTATCGAACATTCAACCCATGGCGTCGACAACTGCCTCGCACTCATCAACCTCGCGCTCGCCCGGGGGCAAGTAGGAAAGCCGGGCAGCGGCACAATGACGCTCACCGGCCAGGGCAACGGCCAGGGGGGCCGTGAAGTCGGCCAAAAGGCAAGCCAGCTACCCGGCTACCGCCACATTGATGTGCTCGAAGACCGTGAATTCATCGCTGGCGTCTGGGGTGTGCCCGAATCCGAGATCCCCCGGGAAGGCGCCGCCGGCACCGAAATGGTCAACCTCATGGTCAACGGCGACATCAAGTCCGCGATTGTCCTCTGCTGGAACATGATGGTCTCGCTCCCCGACAACAAAGTCGTACGCGAAGGCCTGAGCAAACTTGACCCGCTCGTTGTCATCGACTTCTTCCCGTCCGAGACCTCGGAACTCGCCGACGTGATCCTGCCGGGCACGGTCTGGTGCGAAGACGAAGGCACCACCACGAACCTCGAAGGCCGCGTCATCAAGATCAATAAGGCGGCCGACCCACCCGGTGAAGCACAGACCGACTGGTGGATCATGGATCAACTCGCAGCACGCATGGGCCGCGGTCAGTACTTCCCCTATCAGTCCGCCCGCGAAATCTTCGACGAAGTGCGCGTTGCAAGCCGTGGCGGCAAATCCGACTACTACGGCATCACCTACGAGAAAATCGACCGCCAGAACGGCGTCTTCTGGCCATGCCCAACGGAGGACTCCCCTGGCACTCCGCGGCTGCACACCGAGCGCTTCGCCTTCCCCGATGGCCGCGCCCGCATGTCAGCCATTCATTACCAATCTCCCGTCGAAGAGCCCAGCGATGCCTATCCGTTCCGGCTGACCACCGGGCGGGTCGTCTATCAATACCTCAGTGGCAACCAGACGCGCCGCCTTGGATTTCTCAACTCGCAGGCGCCCGAACCGTGGGTTGAAGTCCATCCCCAGGCCGCCGAACCGCTTGGCATCAAGGATGGCGACCGCGTGCGCGTCCGCACCCCGCGCAATGAGATGGAATTGCGCGCGCTGGTCGTCCCCACGATCCGCCCGGATGTGCTCTTCATCCCGTTCCACTATGGCCACCGGCAGGCGGTCAACCAGCTCACCAATCCAGTCGTTGAACCCACCGTCAAGATTCCCGAGTACAAGGCCTGCGCGGCACGCCTCGAACGCCTCGATGCACCGGATCCCGACCCCGGCGCTCCAACTATCCGCATCACGCCCGAAGACCGCCCTGCGATGTTTCCCTACATCCTCGGTGAAGTAAAAGATCGTCCCTCCGGTCACTAGCCCAACAAGGAGCCGCTCATGCCGATCAAGACCATGTTCATCGACCCATCACGCTGTATCGGCTGCCGCGCATGCGAGGCTGCCTGTCGCGAATGCGACAGCCATAAGGGCGAGAGCATGATCATGATCGATTTCGTTGACCGCGAAATGAGCGTCGCGACACAGCCGACACTCTGCATGCACTGCGAGGACCCCGTCGCCCCGTGCGCGCAGGTGTGCCCCGCGCAGGCCATCTTCATCACTGAAGAAGGCGTGGTCATGCAGGCAGACCCTTCACGCTGCATCGGCTGCCAGAACTGCGTGTACGCCTGCCCCTTCGGCGTCCCCAAGTTCGACCTCGAAGCCCGCCTCATGAAAAAGTGCAACCTCTGCTACGACCGCACCGTCCAGGGCCTTCAACCGTGGTGTGCCCAGGCCTGCCCCACCAGCGCCATCTGGTACGGCGACTACGAGGAGTTCTCGTACCGCCGCAACGGGCGTCCTGTGAACGAGACCGATTTTGGTTACCAGTCCGTGCAGACGCGCTGTTACCACGTCCTCCCCGAGGAGACGGAGCGCCTCGATGTCCTCTCGCTTCTCGCTGGCAGCGGCGTCGCTGCCACCACACGAAAGGAGCCCTGGGTCCTGTGAGCCGCATCCCTGGTCGCGATTACCGCCAGCAACTCGCCGAAGAAGAACCCTGGCGCCAGCAGTTCCCCTACCACTGGGACGCCGATGAGGCCGTAACCAGGCGCGAGTTCGTCCGGTTTGCAGTGCTTACGTCGGGCGCGCTCTTCGTCGGGACCGTGGTGCTGGGCATCCTCGGCAAGCTCGACAGCCGCAAGCGGACAAAGCGCCAGCTCATCATGAAAGTGGGTGAACTCGAACCCGGCCACGCAAAGTACTTTCATTACCCGAACTCGGGTGACCAGGCCATGATCCTGCGGCTCAACGATGGCAGCTACGCCGCCTACTCTCAGAAGTGCACCCACCTCTCGTGTGCCGTCTACTATCAGCCCAAAGAGAATACCCTGCATTGCCCCTGCCACGAGGGCTACTTCGATCCCGTCACGGGAGAGCCTACCGCAGGCCCGCCCCAACGACGCCTCCCGCGCATCACCGTCGAAGAGCAGGGGGGCAACCTGTATGCCACGGAGATGAATCCGTGAGACGCGAACCCCGCTCTGTGGACTACCTCCCGGATCCACGCCCGGATGTCGGCACCGGCCGCACACCGCCCGCGCCCGGCCGCCAGGCTATCCTGCTCGCGTCCCTCAGCGTGGGCGCGCTCCTCCTCGCGATGCAATTGTGGCTCCTCACCGTTGCGCTCGAACTCTACCTGAACGGTAACGACGACAACGGTATCTGGGTGTTGGCCGGTCTTTCTGGATTGGTGGTGGTCGGAGGCGGCCTCGTTTTGCGTATGCTCGCGCGCCGGGCACGCCTCAGGTGGTAGGCCCGCCACGGAGCACTGAAGAGCCACGCCGCCGCGTCGATAGTGAACATCCGATTGGCGGCGAAATCTCCGACATTGTGCTCGGCCTCTTCCGCCGCGCCCAGCTCCAGTCACTGCTCGGGCGGCACAGCTCGATCACGGTCATGGCCGCCTTCAGCTTCATCAATGGCTGCCTCAGCATCGCTATCATGAGCCTCGCCGCACTCGCCACCAGCCAGCCGCTCGTGTTCCCGTCGCTGGGGCCGACCGCATTCCTCTGCTTCTTCACACCCACGACTGCTCCGGCCAGCCCTCGCAACACTATCTATGGCCACGCGATAGGCGCCGCAGCCGGCTGGGCGAGCCTCTGGGCCTTCGGCCTCGAACACGCCGGGCCGGCACTCTCGGTTGGAGTCACCTGGCAGCGCGTATTTGCTGCTGCGCTTTCGCTCGGGCTCACCAGCGGCCTCATGGTCATCGCCCGTGCACCTCACCCACCGGCCGGCGCCACGACGCTGATCATTTCGCTTGGCCTGCTGCCACACCTCGAACAACTCGGCGTGCTCATGTTCGCCGTCGTCCTGCTTGTCATCCAGGCGATCATCATCAACCGGCTCGCGGGGATTCCGTACCCCCTCTGGGCCGCCCCGCAACCATCGCGGCCATCGGCCCAGTAGGGTTCCCTGCGGCCCGCATCACCCCGCCGGTTGGAACAGCTCGATAGGGTTTCCCGACGGGTCGTCGACCAGGACCTGCGAGCCGCCCGGCCCGGTCACGATCGCGTTGCGGAACGTCAGCCCCGCCGCCCGGAGCCGCGCAACCTCACCTTCGATGTCATCCACGATGAAGTGAATCCGGTTCCATCCTCCGGGGGCGGGTACGCGTCCATCCGCCATCGGCCGTCCCGCGGAACTCTGCGGTCCGCTCAGCAAGAGCCGCAGGTTCCCGCGGCGAATGTCGGCGAATGCGGGCGAATTCACCGCCCCCGGCACGAACCCCATGTGCGTTGTGTAGAAGGCGTACGCTGCCGGCACGTCTTCGACCATATAGCGAACGCTGACCGTATTGTCGTCCATTTCAACTTCCTTTCGAATTCTCGGGATTGTTCTTCAGCAGTTCGACCAGGAACGAAATACGCGTGTCCAATTCCTGCGCGAGCTGCTCAAAGGCTGGGTAGGTATCGGCATCGGTTTGCCCCTCGGCCGCCGGGTCCGCAAGACTCCAATGGATGACTCTCGGATTGCCCGGGAACTCGGGGCATACCTCGCGCACCTTGTCGCACAATGTCACCACGTAGTCGAACCGCGAGGCCGAGAACTCATCGAGACTCTTCGAAGTCCAACCGGAGATGTCGATGCCACGGTGTCCGAGCACGCGGACCGCGTTAGCGTGGAGCGGCGTCGGATGACTGCCGGCGCTGACCGTCCTCACCGGGATGCCGACGGCACGCGAGAAGAGCGCCTCCGCCATTTGCGACCGTGCGCTATTGCCCGTGCATGCGAACAGCACACTTGGGGCGGTATCTACCGATGTGGGCTGCGGTACGTGCCCAGGGGTAAGGCCCGGGTGGAGTGCCGCACCCGACTCAGCGAGCAGGTCGCGGCACCGTGCCAGGTCAACGCTGTAGTACGCGTCCCGCCCATCAGCTGAGCTCCGCCGCATCTTCACCAGCTTCGCTGAACGAAGCCTTCCGAGGTGATACGAGACCAGGTTCTGCGGCGCATTCAGCCTCGCACTGAGCTCGCGCACGCGCAGATCGCTACCGGCCAATTCGCGCAGCAATCCCCACCGAATCGGATGCCCGGCGAGCTCCATGAACAGTGGAATGGCCGATCGCGCCGCCTCTCTCGTGTTTGCCATGGTGGGCACAATACATCAATCCCAGTAGATACATCAACCCATTTAGATAAAATCTTCTAGCTCCCGACGGTCCCATGTGCTGTTCCCTTCGCTCTATAGGAGAAATTGAGCCTCGCGATACAACTCCGCGCGAATCGTGTATCGTACGCGCCGAGGGGGAGCAGACGCCCGTTTTGGGGGAGGAGGTTCAGTGCCAGCAGCAACACAGACCTGGAGCGAACAATCGTTGGAATGCGCGGGACTCACACTGCGCTATCTCAAGGGCGGGAGTGGTCACCCTGTCGTCACCCTGCACCATTCCACCGGAAGCCCGGGCTGGCTTCCACTCCACGACGCATTAGCGGAGCGCGCAGAAGTCTACCTGCCTGACATGCCCGGCTACGGGCAGTCAACACGGCCTGAATGGGCACGTGAGCCACGCGATCTCGCAATCCTGCTGGGCCAGGCGATCGACAAGCTCGGGCTCGATAACGTCGCGCTCGTTGGCTTCGGGTTCGGCGGCTTTGTGGCCGCCGAGTTCGCCACCATGGCTTCGCCGCGGCTGAGCCACCTCGTGCTGGTCGGCGCCGCGGGCCTTCAGCCCACTGAAGGCGAAATCCTCGATGAGATGATGGTTGATTTCGACCAGTACGTGAAAGCCGGCTTCCGCAACGACGAACTGTACACACAAAACTTTGGCGAAGAGACGGCGCCCGAGATGAAGCAGCTGTGGGACTTCAGCCGCGAAATGACCGCCCGCCTCACGTGGAAGCCGTACATGTTTAACCGCCGGCTTGCACCGCTGCTCGCGGAAGTCGCCAAATCGTCCGACCGTGTGGTGCTGATCGAAGATACCCGCGAACTGCAATGCGCGGCGCAGAATCTCGTGGCGTTGCGCACAAAGGACGGCGTGGCCACCCTTTCCGATCTGGTTCGCTCCTCGCTGCGGCTGCGTCCCGATCGCATCCCCATCGGCGAGGTGCGGGGCGCCGAGGCGCTCGACCTCCTGAAGGCGTGGGGTACCGG
>JAFKFP010000220.1 GCA_017308185.1 bacterium
GCACTACTTCACTGCCGCAGGGCTCAACAGCAACGAAGTGGCCGCCGAATTCCTCGAGCACGCGAACTCAGAGCAGGAGCATGCGGACATGCTCGCCCAGCGTATCGTGCAGCTCGGCGGTGACCCGGACCTCGACCCGGCCAACCTCGCAACGAGGTCGGTCACCGACTATGACAGCGTGGCGGGCCTCCGCGAGATGATCACGGAAGACCTTGTTGCCGAGAGGGTCGTGATCTCGACGTACACGGAAATTATCCGATGGCTTGGCGAAGCCGACCCGACGACACGCCGCATCTTCGAGTCGCTCCTGGCGGACGAAGAAGAACACGCGGACGACCTGCAGAGCTTGCTGGAACGCGTAAGCTGACCCTGTGGTAGCGCCGAAGCGGCGTGCATCGCCCGTGCACCGGGCGAGACAAGCCGCGCGGCGGACTCGAACTGGCTAGTGCCCGGTATAGCGCGGTGCACGCTTCTCGCGGAAGGCGAGCCGCTGCTCCTTCATGTCGTTGGTTGCGCGGCGGCCCACATCGATGGCGCGGATTTCGTATCGCAGCTGCTCTTCGAGGGTGTGGTCCAGGCTGCGCTGCACTGAGCGCTTGGACATCATGGCGGCGAGCGGTGGATGCGCTGCAATCTGCTGGGCAATGGCGCGCGCCTCGTCCATGAGTTGGGGCGCGTGCACGAGCCGCTGGAGGAGTCCCATGCGAAGTGCCTCATCGCCGCCGACGGCGCGGCTGGTGAGGATCATGTCGAGGGCGTTGCCCGAGCCGACGATGCGCGGCAAGAAGTACGTCATACCGGCATCGGGCGAGAGGGCGCGTTCGATGAAGACCGTCTTGAAACGGGTGTTTTCGCTGCCCACGCGGATGTCGCACGCGAGCGCGAGCGACATGCCAGCGCCGGCGGCAACACCGTTCACCGCGGCAATCGTCGGCTTATCGATGAGGTAGACGGCTCTCGCCTGGCGCCCTACCCAGCTGTCTGCGTCGAGCAACTCCTGCCACGTTGGCTCTGGCGGATTCTCCGGCCGAGGGCCTGTGAGGTCGGCGCCGGAGCAGAAGCCGCGGCCTGCGCCGGTGAAGATGACGGCGCGCACGTTATCGTCGTTCTTCAGCTGCGCGCAGACTTCGAGCGTCTCGCGGCGCAACGTAGCGTTGAGCGCGTTCAGCGTTTCAGGACGGTTCAACGTCACCGTCGCGACGTCATCGGCGATCTCCAGGGTGAGCGCTTCGTAGGCCATATCGATATCCCCCGCGTGTGGTTGTGGCGGTAGTCAACGCCTTTCGCGGGCCGCTGTAAAGGCCTGCTAGCCGCCCGGGACCGGCCCATCCGACGGCAGGACGACGAACGCGTCGTTGGTGACGCCGTCATGCGCCGTGCTTCCGAACTCGAGTGTGTACGAGCCGGTGGCCAGCGTGATTGTTGCGGACGGCTCCCAGAGACTCCCCGTCGTGTGGAGCGGCACCGTCCGGCTCGCATCTGGGTCAGCCATGTCAGTGACGATCACCTCGTCGCCGGTCATCGACCCAACCGTCGTACTCGCATACACGTCCAGCGTCAGCGTGGCCGCGGTTACCTTGACCGGGATGATAGTGCCGCGCTTTGCCGTCGCAAATCCGAAGGATCCGTCCTCGGAGCTCTGCCATGTCCCGGATGGGTCCTGCATTTGCGCGAGGACGTGACGCTGCCCATCGACCACATCCACATTCGCGAATGGAACGGTTGTGTGTTTTGGGTCAGAGCCGATCCCGACGAATGAAGCGAAGTCGATGGACTCCCAGTGGCCGGCAGACCGTGCGACCTCTACGCGCAGGTTGTTCCCATCATGCAGAAGGGACGTCACATGGTAGTCGAAGACTCGAAGCTCCTGGTCAATTGCCCCGAACGGGGGCGCCTGCCCGCAAAGGCTGGGGGTGGGACTGGCTGCATCCGTGAACGCATTAATCTCGATATTCGCACTAATCGCGGTGGGCGCGTCCACGTAGACGAAGTTCGCGAGATGAATCGTCCAATAGACGGGGTAGGGGAGCGTCCCGTCGCCGAAGCGTCGGTTCGTGAACAGCGGCCTTAGGTCCGCCGTCGTTGGCCGCGTCCAGCCATCCCCGCTCGCACAGACCTTAAACGGCACCGGACTCCCATGCTTCAGGATGGCGTCCGGGTCCTCAGCGGTAGCCGTGGCACTCGCAGTCGAGTTGGCGTGAGTCGTTGCGGCCACTTGCAAATGCGACCCGCCCGGCGACGTTTGCCACAAGACAAGTGCCAAAGCGCCGCCCACGACGGCAAGCGCGGCCGCGCCGCCGACGAGCCACTTGAGGCCGATTCCGCCTGCGAAAGAGCGAGCAGCACGTCCCACGCGGGCTGGCAATCGCTGTTCGTCCCGCCAGGCCGCCGCGGCCGCCTCCCGTGAATCAACATCGAGCCGCGCGAGGATTTCGCGCACATGCCACTTCACGCCGTCCAACGTTATCCCGAGGGCCTGGGCAATCTCATAGTTCGTCCCACCGGATGCGATGAGCGCCAATACCTCGCGCTGGCGCGGCGTCAGGAGCGACCGTAACTCCGGGTGCGTGGCCGCGCGCTGGCTGCCCATGCGCTAAACACTAGCGCTCGCGGCGGACGTCTGCCCTACTCTATGCTGATCATCACGATTCGTTGTGGAAGCGCGATCCCGCACCTTCGCACCTTCGTACTGTGCACTCTACCGGTGCACGTATACCGGCATCCCGATGCTCGCGAAATTGTAGATGGCCTGCGGGTTCGGGGTGCGTATGCACCCGTTCGAGACGTTCCCCGTCGAGGCGTCCACGACGTTGCCGTCCTTGTCCTTCAGGAACGAATGGAAGCCATTATCCAGGCTTGGGTCGAACCCAACCCAATCGCTGATATAGGTGTCATAAGGAGCGTCGTAGGTCAGGGCCGGGTTCATGCTATAGACGTGAAACAGGCCCGTCTGGGTAGAGAGGTACGCGCCGGTGTCAATCTGTTCGCCCACGGCGACCGGCCCAATGACCTGGATTGCCGAACTCCCGCTCATGAGCGACACCGTGTAGTTGCTGACGTTGACGTCGATCCAGTTGCCGCTGTCCGGGGGACCCGAATTCTCTGTTGTCTGACCGCCGCCCTGCTGCTCGTTGGTGTCCTGTTGCGGCGCGATGGTTGGCGCGGCCGTCGGTTGCGTGGTTGGCGGCTGGGTGGCTTCCTCCGTTGCCGCTGGCGCTGTGGCGCGTGCGGACGGTGTGGCAGTCGCGAGCGGCACGAATGCCGTCGGACTCTGCTGTTGTGCGGCCTTGCCCGAGCCACACGCGGCCAGCAGGAAGATCGCGGCAAGCGCCATGGCTGCTACCAGGGCCGCGCCGAATAAACCACGACTTTGCATAGGGAAAAGGCTAGCGCGCTCGTCCCGCACGATCACCAGCTCGGCGTAAAGAGTTCGCCCGGACAGTGGGCCACGGTCAGCGCGGCTGAGGGCTCAATACTTCGAAATGTTGATTTCGACCATGTGGCCCGTGACGAGGTAGATGACGCGCTCGCAGATGTTCGTGCAGCGGTCTGCGATTCGTTCCAGGTTATGCGCCGTCCAGATCATGTAGGTGTTGCGCTGGATCGTCGATTGATCCGCGATCATCTGGCGGATGCATTCGTCGTAAACCGCGTCCTGGAGCCGGTCGACTTCGTCATCGGCGTCGCAAATGCGGCGCGCGGCCTCGACGTCGCGTTCGATGTAGGCCTTCAGGCTGTCCCGGAGCATGGCCACGGCGCGGTCGGCCATGGCGGGGATGTAGCCGAGGCGCCGCGGGACTGGCTCGTCGCCGAGCAGCAGGTTGATCCGGGCGATACCTTCTGCGTGGTCCGCGATGCGTTCGAGGTCGGTGATGATATAGAGGATGCTCGCGAGGATGCGCAGGTCGCTTGCCATCGGCTGTTGGGAGGCGATGACGAAGATGCAGCGGTCCTCGATTTCGAAGCGTTTGCGGTTGATGTACTGGTCGTCGTCGACGATCTTCCGGGACCAGTCGGCATCGCCGTCGCGTAGCGATTCGAACGCATCCAGGAGCGCCTTTTCTGCCATGGAGCCAAGTGCCAGCACCTCGTCCTGGAGCTGACGGATCTCCGCGTTGAAGAGCTCGCGTGCCATCGCAGCACTACGCCTTTCTAGCCGAACCGGCCGGTAATGTAGTCCTCGGTGCGCTTGTCCTGTGGATGAGTGAAGAGGTCCTGGGTGGCGCTGTATTCCACCAGGTGCCCCGCGCCATCGTCCCCCATCAACAGAAACGCAGTATAGTCCGAAACACGCGCGGCCTGCTGCATATTATGTGTGACGATGACGATTGTGTAGCGTTCGGCCAGTTCGCGCATGAGGTCTTCGACTTTCAGCGTTGCCACCGGGTCGAGTGCGGAGCAGGGCTCGTCCATTAGCACCACTTCCGGTTCGACGGCGATGGTGCGGGCGATGCAGAGGCGTTGCTGCTGGCCGCCGGAGAGTGCCATGCCCGGCTTCTTCAGGTCGTCTTTGACTTCATCCCAGAGTGCGGCGAGCTTGAGTGCGCGTTCGACGCGGTCGGTGATCTCCGAGCGTGAGCGGATGCCCTGGAACCGGAGGCCCGCTGCGACGTTTTCCGCGATGGACATCGTGGGGAAGGGGTTGGGCTTCTGGAACACCATGCCGATGCGCTGGCGGACGCGCGCAGGGTCCACCGTGGGCGCATAGATGTTCGTGCCTTCGAGCAAGATCTCGCCGCCGACGCGTGCGTTCGGCGCAAACTCGTGCATGCGATTGAAACAGCGGATGTAGGTTGATTTGCCGCAACCGGATGGGCCGATGAGCGCCGTGACGGCATTCGCCGCGATCTCCATGGAGATGCCGGATACGGCGAGCTTTGGGCCATACCAGGCCGAGACATCTCGGGCGCTGATGGCTATGGGCGTACCGGCTGGTTGGGGGGCGGCGGTGGGCAGGCTCGCGGGGACCGCACCCGGGGGGCTGCCCTCCGGTTGCATTGCCACATCCGTGCGTGGCGCTGTGCGTGCTTCTGCTGCGGCCTGTAGCTCAGGCATGCGCGATTACTCCTACTGTCTAACGGTAACACGCGTCCCGAAGAGCGCGCGGACTGCCAGGCTGATGATCAGGATGATGCCAACAAGGAGCAGGCTCATTGCCCATGCCTGGTCGTGCCAGTACTGGTACGGGCCGGTGGCATAGACGTAAATGCGCCTGGGCAGGGCATCCATGGGCGTGTTGATATCGACGGTGTTGAACTGGTTTCCCAGCGACGTGAAAAGGAGCGGCGCGGCTTCGCCCGCGATGCGCGAGAGGGCGAGCATGACGCCTGTGATAATCCCGGGGAGCGCGGTGGGGAGGACGATTTTCACGGCGGTGAGCCAGCGCGGGGCGCCGAGGGCGTAGCTCGCTTCTTTGAGCGAACGCGGTACGAGCAGGAGCATCTCCTCCGTGATGCGCGCGACGATTGGGATGAGCAGGATCGCCAGCGAGCAGGCGCCCGCAAAGCCCGAGAAATGATGCTGGCGGGCGACGATGAGCGCGTAGATGAAGAGGCCCACGGTGATGGAAGGGATGCCGGCCATCACTTCAATCAGGAAGCGCAGGATGCTGCCTGCGCGGTTCTGGCCATACTCCGACAGGAACACGCCAGCGCCGATCGCTATGGGTACGCCCATGAGCAGTGCCAATCCGACCATGATGCCGCTGCCAACGATGGCATTCCGTACACCGCCGCCGGCGAGACCCGGGCGCGTTGGGTCCTGAGTGAGGAAGCTCCATGTGACCCCGGGCAGGCCTTCCTTGACCAGGGCCTGTGCGAGGACAGTAGCGGTGGTGGTACCGTCGCCAGCGACGTCATCCGTCTTCTTGGCAACTTCCTTGACCAGCTC
>JAFKFP010000221.1 GCA_017308185.1 bacterium
GTGATCCCAGTCGAGGATGTCCCGGAGCAGCTTGCGATAGTCGAGTGCGAAGCAGTCATCGCGGGACATGGTGAGCTTGATCAGGTGGCGCAGGTGCTCGCCGAGTGCGTCCGGTCGGGAATCGAGGAGCGCGACGAAGCGCCGCTCAACACCCGGGTCGGCCTCGCCGTCGTCGCGAAGGCGTGCGCGCCTCAGCGACCATCCGAGCCCCTGTTGCGCCCATGGCGGCGACGGGTCTCTGGGTGTATCGCAGTGGCGCGGCAGCAGCCCGAAGAGGCTCGCGACGAGATAGTAGGCCTCGGCCTCTGCAGGAGGTGCGTCGTCCTTGAGCGCGGGCTGGACGATTCGCGCGACATCGGCGGAATAGCCGGGTTCTTTGCCGAGGCTGCGTCTCAGCGCCGCGAGTGCGGCCCGATCCTCCCTCTCCGGTATGGCCAGCCGTTGCAAACGGCCCACCAGGTCCCACTGTTGGGACGACGACGCGGGCGCCGATGTGGGTGCGGTCATGCAGGTACCTCCTGTGGGATTGCGTTGGTGTCAGCGGATGGTTCGGACGGGCGAAGCCGTTGCACAGCCTGCCGCAGCAACCGGTAGAACACCGGGCTCGACTCGGCCACTGCCTGGAACCCTCGCCCGTTGGTGGCGACGGCGTTGCAGGCCGACTCCCACGCCGCTTCCGCCGCGTGCTGGATGTGATCAGCGAGGGTTTCGTTGGCTGCGGTATCGCCTGGCAGGGTGAGGATGTGCTGGCGGAACGGGATATCGAGCGCAGGCCAGTACGTGCGCTCCGGCGCGAGCGCGGAGATGAGCGCGTCCACACGGCCGCGGTCCGGGTTGCCGTCGGGCTCGAGCACCTTCGCGGCGAGGCGTCCCGTGCTGTTCTTGAGAATGCGGCCTACGTCCTCGGCAGCCTGCAAGCCCATGGCGAGCTCGGCGACCAATTCGGCGTCTTGGAGATATGCGGTGGGCAGATCCATGTGGTCGCTCCGCCAAAGGAAGACGTTCGCCCGGTCCGACGAGAGCCCATACACGGACAGGTGCAGGCGGTCGTACTCGAAGCCCTGTTGGAATAGGCCAGTCAGCCATGTGAGCGTTTTCGGCTGGTGCCGATCGTCTGACTGCACCAGCGCTAGCGAGCCTCGCCAGAGCGCCTTCTCCGGCTTGAAGCCGATCGGCGCCCACGGATCCTGGTTCTTTGCGGGCTTCGCGAGCAGGCGGTAGGCAACCATCGTCTCACGACGCCGAATGTCTAGATCCTTGGAGATAGCGCGGCCTGCGAGCACATCCGCGAAACGGACCACTACCTGCCCGTCTGGCGCTTCCTCGGGGAACAAGAGGACGCGCCGGTTCTGCCATGTCAGCAATTCGAGGTAGCCGAAATCCGTAGCCGTCTCGCGCGGCGTCGGCGTATCCCGTTCCCATGCCGGCATGTCCGTCCGAGGGTCGAAGGCGAACGGCGCATCGAGGTCACCGTCGAGCTGGACAACGCTGAGCATCAGCGTCTGGAACAGGTTGTCGCCGCGTGGGAGCACTACTGCTCCTTTCACGAGGTGCGACGAATCCGAGCCGGTTGGCTCGCCGGGCAGCTTCGTAATCAAGCCCCCAATCGAGAACGCCTGGTACGCCACCAGGAGCCGGGCCGCTTCGTCGGCCGGGATGGCTTCTGGTTCGGCGTCACGGGAGTGGTCAAAGAGCAGCGCGTTGTTGCCTGATGACTTCGCGAACGTCAGCTTCGAGACGGGGACGGCGAGTTCACGCGGCAAGCCGGCCGTCTGGTAGAACGGCCGCTCCGCGTCGAACAAGTCGAAGCGGTCATGCCATTTGTCGAGGTAGGCGTTGATCACAGATGGGTCGAAACTCGGCTGTGCCCAGAGAGTTGCCCACGCCTGCGCGTCGGCGGGGCCGAAGCAGCGATGGACGACCGCCAACAGCAGGCGGTGCAGGCTGATGGTGACGAGCGGCGACGGGTCGCTGATCGCGCGGATCTCGTGCGCGCGCATTATTGCCTCGCGCAGCGAAACCATGCGCGGGACGGGGTCGTCCGGGACGAGGACCGGGATCCATGGTTGGTCGATGACGTTAAAGGAATATGGCATGGGCACCTCCTTCTGGGTCGTGTGAGCGGCCGACCAGCGGCCGCTCCCGGTACGGGGCGTGGCGATGCTGTCATCGCTACGCGTCATCCTGTGACGCAATGGCGTGGAAGCGAACGTAGTGGCATCCGACGGCGCAGCGACGCAACGCTGGGCACAGAGCGCAGGCAGCGCCCGGGCGTGCGCGCGCGGAAAGGTATAGCAGCGTCTCTCCGCGTTCCAGCGGCTCACGCGCATCGCATTCGTTGTAGGTGCGGATGGAAGTTGGGCGAAGGTGGATCATCACGGCCTCCAGGTGGGATCGGCTGGAGCACCACGCGATACCGCGATACGATCGCGGCGGGCTGCGGAGTGGTGCTCCGCATCGTCAGCGGATGGTTTGGTGGTCAAGACCAGCCATCCGCGTCTAATCTACTGTTGGGCCAGATGAGAGTCTATTGTGTGGAAGGTACCGGTTACTATTTACCCCGCGCCTCATAACTCTTGGACAGCCTTCCTGCTAAGCTCGGCGCTGCAGGGTCCCCCTTCCCCACATCGGTGGGGGTGAACCAAGTAAGCGGTAACTTCCGCTGTGGACATCGACCACGTCCTCACACGAGTGAGGGATTTAGGGAGTCAGGACTGGCTTCCGCACGCTCAGCCCCAACGCCTCATCATACCGGAATGTGGCGCCATTGATGGTTTTCTCACCATCCGCATCCAGCACGACCATTCGGTACTCCCACAGCGCCGGCGATGCCGTGAACGATTTGGGCAGGTTGGGCGGATCCTGGTCATTGGCCATCAACGCCTCGTAGCCCCGACGGTCGCTGACCGATACCGACCGTTTCAGGAGTTGCCTGACCCGGTCACGCGAAAGCGCTGCGGTCCCGGTGGGGATGAGTGGCGAATCGTGAGGCAGCAGGATAACCCGCACGGATGGCTCGGTGAGCCGGGTTAGCGCCTGCAATTGCGTATGCAACTCCGGCGAGTCCTCTTCGAGCTGGTCCTTCGGAGTGTATTCCGGAAGCAGCGTGGCTTCGTCCGGCGGTCTCAGGCGCCTGTCGCCAGCCTCACGACGTTCGTGCCCGACCGACTCCTCCATCTTCTCCAGCGTGCGGTGCCACATGTCTCGCAGGGTTGCCGTCGCATCGCCTGGCAAATGACCGTCGCCATATACCTGCTCGATCAGTGTCTCAACGTCATCGGGGATGGCTACCTGGTCCCTGTCCCGGAGGGCGAGCCACGTGCGCAGCAAGATGTGTTCGTCGTACACCGTGGCTGTGCCACCATCGAACCTCGGCGCGCCGTCCTGCTCTTCGGGCCAACGGATATGCAGCTCTGGCGGTCCCGGACGCCACTCGCGCGCATGGCGCTGCATTCGCCCTGAGCGTTGGAGGAGAAGGTCGGCAGGCGCGGGGTCGCTGACCATGACGTCGAAATCCAGGTCGAGCGACTGTTCGATGACCTGGGTTGCTACCAGCACGTATCGCGGGCGTGGCCGATCCGTCGGCTCCCCATCACTGGGCGGGCCGAACCTTTGAAGGCACTCATCTTCAATCCGTTGGCGGTCCTCCTGTACAAACCGCGCGTGGAAGAGGCCAAGTTCGTGCTCGCCAAACGAAGTTGCCAGCGCGGTATACATCTCCTGCGCGCACTTCACGGTGTTACAAATCACCGCCGCGCAGCCGCCGCTCGCGAGCTTCGACAGCAGCAATTCGCGCACCTTGCACGCGTCGTCCTCGACGTACTTCAGCTGTAGCACCCGCCGCGACCGCTCGGACGCCTCGACGTGCGCCGCCTCGACACGGTAGCCGCCCGTCCAGGTGATGCGCGGATATCGCGCGTCCGTCCAGCCGCCGCTCGCAATCGTCTCCGGTGGCACGCCCTGCTGGCCGGCGAGGTAGGCCTTCATCAGCGACTGCCGCCGTGACTTCGGCAGGGTCGCGGAAAGCAACACCACTGGCGAATCGAGCGCGCCCAACCACTCCAACAGCCGCTCGAGGAGCGTGTTCATGTAGGCATCGTAGGCGTGGACTTCGTCGATGATGACGGCTTTTCCGGCGAGAGCGAAGAGGCGCACAAAGACGTGCTTCACCTGCAGCACTGCAAGTAACGACTGGTCGATCGTCCCAACGGCGTAGGGTGCGAGCAGCCGGCGCTTGTTCCCCTTTACGAACCACTCGCCTGCGCCGACGGTCGCCTCCTCGTCGTGTCCGTCGATGTTGGTGGGCAGCAGCTGCACGTCGTCGTTTTCCACGAAGGCTGCACCGCCGTGGGCGAGCACCAGGTTTACGTCGTCTTCGGAATACAGCTTGCGGAGCATGGCAGCCAACCGACCGTGCATCTGGTTCGCGGTCGCCTGCGTCGGCAGTGCGACGTAGAGGCCCCGCGCGCCGGCGGCGTTCCATCGATCGGCTTTGAGAAAGGCGGCCTCCGTCTTGCCGTCTCCCATTGGCGCTTCGACGATGACGAGCCCGGCATCGTCCGGGACGGCGTTGTCCATAGCATCCTGGAGCGCGTTGGGCGGGAATGGGAAGAGTTCCGCGAAGCGTCGTCCCGGCGGTGGAGCTACCCAGTCCTTCCAATGCAACCCCTTCAGAGCGGCCCCAGCCCTGCCCTGCGCGTACGCGAAGTACGCCGCGAGGTCATCGGCATCGCCCGGCGAGTACGGGAAGAACGACTCGTCGGAGCCGATCCAGTCCGCCACGGAGATCAACCCCGCGAGCACTATCGCTGCCCGGTTGGTCAACGGCGATGGGGCCGGATCGAGGACGTCCAGCACGTCCGACAATTCGTCCACGATTGCGCTCCGTGCGCCGGCCCAGAGGGGTGCCTCCGATTGGCCGCGTCCTTCCCCAATCCGCGGCCCCTCGTGGTCGGGGCGTGCCACCTCAAATCTGCCGTGATGCCCGCCCGTGACGGTGCTCAGCTTGATAGCGAGGGCCCGCTCCATTGCGTAGCGTTCTTCGAGCATTGGTGGCAGGAATGCGCTCGTGACTGTCCCATGGCGTGGTTCGGCCTGCTTTTCGATGCCGGTCATCCCTGTACCCGTTAGCCGCTCCTTCCAGCCATCGAGCATGCCCTGGAAGTTCCTTGAGCACTTCCCAAGGTCGTGACACCCCGCGACGAACGCTACCCACCGCCCGGCCTGCGACCGTTCCAGCGCCAGCCCTTCGCACACGAGCTGGCGCGCCCGCTCGCCCAGGACCTCGTCCCACATCGCGAGCGTGACCGCGGCGACATCGGCCATGTGACAGATGAGCGGGTGCCATTCGTGTCCAGGCTTGACCGGTCCGCGGCCCCGTTTACCTGCCAGTGACGAAAGTGCCGAATTCATTGCGCGTTGCCTACCGCCTTACGAAGCCTGTGTTGTCGCGGCACCGTAAATTGTAAACCGGACACCGGCTGTCGCGTTACGATTCGTCAGTGATGCCACGGGCGGCGGTCATCGCACCCGAGCAGGTTGAGCCTCGCCCGGCGCGGACTCACGCCCCGTCGGCCAAGGCTCCTCGCGCCGGCCGTACACGCCGCTCTCGTTGGTGCGTCCACTGCGCCATTTCGAGAATTATGTGCGAACCCCGCACTCGTCCCCGAATCTACCACTGCCAGATCTCTCACCGGTTCTCATGACCGTTTTTCACCCGATTGGGCATCAAGACGGGCCTGCTAGATTCGAAACTGCCCCCGCGGGCCCCGTTTTTCAGCGAAACGCCCGGTTTCTCATCGTGAAAATCACATTTGACAGAGCGGCCCACAGCGCGTGCTTC
>JAFKFP010000222.1 GCA_017308185.1 bacterium
GTGTCGATGACGCGCGGCTTAATCCCGAGGTATGCAGCCAACCCCAGTCCGCCGCCCCCCTCGCCATCGCCCGCGTCATACAGTCCGTCGACATCACCCCACGAAAGCCCCGCGTCATCCAGCGCGCGCTTCAGCGATGCCGCCTTGATCTGCATGGCGGAAACGCCTGGGGCCAGCCGCAGCGGATACTCGTAGAGACCCGCCACGGCCGCCTTTCGATCTTGGTTCATTTCGTTCTCCTCTCGAAGTAGCGTGCGAAATGTAGCAACCCGGCCGATCAATCACAATCGAACCCGCCCGCGGCGTCGCAGGCTCGATTGCGCCCTCGCCCTCGCCGATGCGTCCCTTGCCCGCGGTGAGCTTGATGCGTAGCGTAAACGTCATGCGGATCGCCCTCCTCGGAGACACACATCTGCCCTCTCTGATGCGCAGCATGGATGAGTTGGGCCCCGAACCCGGCGAGGCGCTCCGGGGGGCGGATCTCATCCTGCACGCAGGCGATGTCACCGTGCCCGCCGTGCTCGATTGGTGCGAGCAATTCGCGCCCGTGCTCGTCGCTGAAGGCAACAATGACCTGTTCCACGATCCCCGCATGGCCCATCGCCAGCTGCTCGATATCGAAGGTTGGCGCCTGGGCATGGCACACGAACTCCGGCCGGAATCGCGGCCCATGGAACAAATGCTGGGTGCGGTGTTCCCGCGGGAGCACATCGATGTCCTTATCGGTGGAGACACACACGTAGAGCGCCTCGAGTACCGCGACGACGTACTGCTTGTGAACCCGGGCAGCCCCACGCTCCCGCACCACCTCAGCACGCGCCTGGGCTCCCTCGCGATCCTCGACATTTCGCGCGCTAGCGTCCGGGCCGAGATCATCGCGCTGGGTGCGACGCCGGGGCTGCGCAACCCCGTGCGTGCACAGCACGTGACGGTCGAGCGCGGTGCTGTCCTGGACGCCTCGCTGGACGGCCGGCCCCTTACGCCGGCAGCCTTTCTCGCCCCGCTTGCCACGCGCCTGGCCCCTACGGCCTGATACAGTCCCGCGCTATCGCCACGGATGCCGAAAGCCTCGCGCACGTTGCCGGGCCGGGCTGCAGGCTTCAAAATTCAGCCATGGGCTACGAGCAACTGGTCGAGTCACAACTCCAGGACGCAATCGCGCGCGGCCTCTTCACCGGTCTTCCTGGCGAAGGCAAGCCGCTCGACCTCGACGAATCCTCGCGCTTGCTCGCCGGCGACAACTGGCTCGGCCACAAGATCCTGCGCGACAACGAGCTTCTTCCCGAGTGGCTCGGCATTGCCCGCGAAGTCGAAGACCTTCAGGCGCGTGTAGACGCTCTCGACGCACGCCATGCCGAGCTCGTTGCTCTGGTAGCGGCGAGCGGTGACTGGGACATGGCCGCGCCAGCGCTCGCCCGGGCGGTCTCCCAGTTCGAGATAGCCGCCCGTCAGCTCCGTGCCCGCCAGGATGAGCTCAACGTGAAAGCGCCCGGCCGCCGCAGCGAACGCCCGGCAATCTGGGTCGAATTTCATCTTCAGCGCCTGGAGGCGCGTGCCGTGGCAGCCGGGCGGCCGTAACTCCCGCGGCGTGGAACCTGCGCCGTGGGCCGGCGTAGAATGCCGCCCGTAAGGACGGTGTGCACATGCCCTGGCTTGAACTGGACGACAGCGACATCTACTACGTCGAAGAAGGGCAGGGGCAACCGCTCGTCTTCCTCCACGGGATGAGTTCCTGCGGCGAAGCGTGGTGGCAGCAGTTCGAGCACTTCCGCGATCGTTTCCGCGTCATCGCATACGACAGCGTGAACCACGGCCATTCGTCCAATAGCCCGCGCGATAAGGAAGAGCCAGACCGTGCTGATGAACTTGAGGCCGTGCTGGCAGCCCTCGGTATCGAGCGGCCCATCATCGCTGGCAACTCCATGGGCGGGAACACCTTGCTCCGGTGGGCCATTCGCCATCCCAACGAGGCGCGAGCGCTCATCCCATCAGGCTCCGGCGTCGCGAGAGAGGGTGCTAACGCCCCGCGGCTGGGGATGAAGCCGCTCGACCCGGAAACATTGTTCCTCCCAATTGGCGACAGCCTCACCGAAGGTTTCAAGGCAGACCAGCCGCGCATGTACGAGCGCTACCTTCGCATCCGCTCGACGGCGACGCGGATCGAGGCGCTCCGCCATCCGCGTCCGCCCTCCGCAAAGACGCTCGCCGAGCGTGCCGGCATGGCTGCCGGAGTCGCTGCCATCACCTCGCCCATGATGATCATCGTCGGTGCACTCGATGCCGCCGTGCCGTCCGCCCAGCACCTGCATGAACTCGTGCCGCATTCGAGCCTTCACGTCGTGCAGGGCGCCCCGCACAACGTCTACTACGAGGCCGCAGCCGAGTACAACGCCACAGCATCGGCCTTCCTCGATGGTGTGCTTGCGCGCGCGTAGGATTGGGAATCGCGGCCTACTGCCGTCCCGGAGGACCCGTGCCTGATACCCCACCGATCGTCCCGGCCCGACCAAAAAACGCCGTCGTCATTCTGCTGGATAGCCTCAACCGGCACATGCTCGGGGCCTATGGCGGCAGCGAGTTCATCACGCCGAACCTCGATGCATTTGCCGCCCGCTCGCTACGCTTTCAGAAGCACTACGCCGGGTCGCTCCCGTGCATGCCCGCCCGGCACGACATCCTCTGCGGCGCCCTCGACTTCCTCTGGCGGCCCTGGGGTTCGATCGAGATCTGGGAAGACGCCATCACTGTGCACATGCGCCAGGCAGGCATCACATCCATGCTTGTCTCGGATCATCCGCACCTGTTTGAGTTTGGCGGTGAGAACTATCACACCGATTTCACCGCCTGGGAGTACGAACGCTGTCACGAAAGCGACCCCTGGAAGACGCGGCCCGACCCGAGTTGGCTCGGCGCGCCCCTCTTTGGCCGCGTCCACATGAATTACGACGATTCGCGTGGCTACTTCCGCGGCGAGGAAGATTTCCCCGGGCCCCGCACGATGGCGAAGGCCGCGGAGTGGCTCGACCAGAACGCCGGCTATCATGACCGCTTCTTCCTCTTCGTTGACGAGTTCGATCCGCACGAGCCATTCGATACGCCTGAGCCCTATGCGTCGATGTACGACGATACCTGGGAAGGCCCGCATCTCATCTGGCCCCCATACCATGCGGCCGCACAGCAGAAAGGCGTCCTCACGGCCCGCCAGGGCCAGCAGGTGCGCGCCTCCTATGGCGGCAAGCTCACCATGATTGATCACTGGTTCGGCAAGCTCATTGACGCGATTGGACGGAATAACCTGTGGGACGATACCGCCGTCATCCTTTGCACCGATCACGGCCACTACCTCGGGGAGAAGGACATCTGGGGCAAGCCCGGCGTGCCCGTCTATGAACCCCTCGGTCACATACCACTCTTCGTTTCGTGGCCCGGCCAGCAGGCACGAGACATTCGTGCTCTGACAACGTCGCTGGACATCTTTGCAACACTCGTCGATATGTTCGGGCTCACGAGCATCGAGCACCGCACCCACGGCGAGTCCCTCATACCGCTCATCGAAAATGAGGCCACCAGCGTTCGCGACTACGTCCTGGCCGGCGTGTGGGGACGAGAAGTCCACATGATTGATGGACGCGTCAAGTACGCCCGCGCTCCCGCCGCTGCCAACGCACCCATCTCCGTCTGGTCCAACCGCTGGTCCACGATGCCTGCCGGCGTGAACCACCTGCGCATGCCACGACCCGACGACCGCGCCCGGCTCGATCACATGCCGGGTTCGACCGTACCGGTAATCCGCCAGCCGTTCGTCGAAGGCGACATGCTCCCTTACTGGGCCTACAGCCGCTTCGATGGCAACCACCTCTACGACCTTCACAACGACCCTACCGAAGACGAAAACCTCGTGGGTCAACGGGCCGAGCGCGAGGCCGCCGACAAGCTTCGGGAGGCGCTGAAGCAGGTTGAAGCGCCAGATGACCAGTTCCAGCGGCTCGGCATGGAATGACATAAGTCACGCGCCTCAGTCGAGCAGCATCACCTCGATCTCGTCGCCTGGCCGGGCAGAAGCCTGGTCCTCCGGGATGACGGTGAGCCCGTTCGCCGCGCTCATGCTGGTCAGTATGCCGCTGCCCTGTGGGCCGGTGAGGCTCGCGGAGTATCCCCCATCCTCGCCCTTCGTCACGATGCAACGTGCATAGAAGCGCCGTCCATCGACGTTGACGACTTCATCCCGCGTGATCGCTCGCACCCTGCGGCGCGCCCAATCGCTTCGGCCAAGCATCTTGAAGATCGCCGGCCGGCCGAAGAGTTCAAATGAAACCATCGCGCTCACCGGGTTGCCCGGCAGGCCCAGGTGCGGCACCTGACGGCCGTCGCCTGTATTGAAGGCGCCGAACGCGAGCGGCTTCCCGGGCTTCATCCGCACCGTCCAGAAGTCGATCGACCCTTCACGTGCGAGCACGTCTTTCACCACATCGAAATCGCCCCGCGAGACCCCCGCGCTCGTGACGATCATGTCGGCGTTGAAACCCTCCCGGATCTTTGTCGTGAGGTCGTCGACCGTATCGCGGGCAATGCCCAGCAGCCGCGGTTGCGCACCGCACTCCGATGCCATCGCGGCGATGCTCACCGCGTTGGCATCGTAGATGTGGCCCGGCGCGAGTGGCATCCCGGGCGCGGTGAGTTCATCGCCGGTCGACAAGATTGCCACCACCGGACGTCGATACACCGGCACGCTCGTGAGTCCCACGTTCGCGAGCACGCCAACCTCTGATGGCCGGATCACGCGGCCCGCCGGCAGCACCGTCTGACCCGGCTGGACATCTTCGCCCCGAAAACGGACGTTCGCCGCCACGCTTGCTGCTTTGTAGATGGCGACCTGCCCGGACTTGTGCGGCGCCTCGTTAATGCCCCGCAGCGGCTCGTCGGTCTCTTCGAACGGCACGATGGCGTCAGACCCGGGTGGCAATGGCGCGCCCGTCATGATGCGGACTGCCTCGCCGGGCCCAATCGGCGTCTGCAGGATGTATCCCGCAGCCAGATCGGCTACGACGCGCAGTGTCACCGGTGCGCTCTCGCTGGCCCCGCTCGTGTCCGCGGCTCGTACGGCGTATCCATCCATCGCGGTGTTGTCCAGCGGAGGGATAGCAGAAGGCGCGACGACGTCTTCGGCAACGACTTGCCCGAGTGTTTCCAGGAGCGGACGGCTTTCGGCCGGGAGCCTGTGGAAGAACGCGAGGATTCGCGCGCGAGCGTCCTCGACGCTGATCATCTCGCTGGACGGCATCATGACCGCGATGCCTCAACGGGGTACTGCTCACTCATGCCACGAGCATACTGGAATTCTCTCAGGCGAGCCGGACAGCAAGGCATGTCGTCGTGCGCTGCACCCCCGGTACCTTCTGGACAGCATCGGTGATGGCGTTCCCCAGCCGGTCGAGGTCATCCGCTTCGAGCTGAACAACGACATCGTACGGGCCGGTCACAGTGTCTACTACCACGACGCGCGCTCCGGGATACGTGAAATCGCTAATGGCCGCGCCCACAGCCTTCGCCTTCCCGACATCGGTTTCGATCAGGACATAACCACGGACCGCCATGCAGAACTCCTTTTGCAGCGAATGCCTAGAGCGCCATCATAGGTAGCCTACCTTGCCTGTCAAGGTTGGCCTGCTGCCGCCCGGCTACGTCCGCGGCAGCGTGTAGTCGAGCGTCACTTCGCTGGCTTCTGCACCGGCCTGGACAGTCACCGGGATCGTGAAGTCGAATTGTCCGATGAAGCACAGCGCCTGCTCGCCTTCGCGGCAGTAATAGATTGAGGCCTGGGCCGAAATCGATGTCTGTCC
>JAFKFP010000223.1 GCA_017308185.1 bacterium
CGTCGCCGACGAGGCGAGCATCGTGAGCTACGACGTCAAGCCGAATCTCCCGCTGCTGGGTCGCAAGTACGGGCCGCAGCTCGCGGCCATCCGCAAGGACCTTGCGGCTCTTGATCCTGCGTCAGTCGCGACGGCCGTGCTCGATGGCCGAACCGTCGAGGTCGCCGGTGTCCAACTAGAACCTGACGAAATCCTGCTGCAGGTCAACGACACTCCCGGCTACGCCACCGCATCCGAAGCCGGCTACACCGTCGCCATCACCACTGAGGTCACCCCCGAACTCGCCGCCGAAGGCGCCGCCCGCGAGGTCGTCCGCCGCATCCAGGAGATGCGCCGCGAAGCCGGCTTTGACCTCGCCGACCGCATCACCACCTGGTACCAGGCCGCCCCCGAGCTCGCGTCGGTCATCGATTCCTTCGCGGACTACATCCAGGCCGAGACGCTCAGCACCGCGCTCATTGCAGGCGAGCCCGTGGAAGGCGCACACCGCGCCGAGCAGGAGGTCGATGGCGAGCCGGTCGTGTTCGCCGTCCAGCGGCAGGAATGATGCGGTCCTGCCGCCTGGCCGGGCGCGCAGCGTAGAAGCACATCAGGACGACCCGGCCGCAGCCGGCGCAGGTGCTGGCTGCGCGTTCACTTCGAGCCGCCTGAGGTTGGGGCGATACACGATGACGCCCAGCGTGAGCGCGAGCATCCCCCACGCCAAAATGGGGAGCACGAGCGGCAGCCCCACGGCCTGCCCCGCCGCGCTCACTGGCGCGCCGTTCAACATGGCGAGGCCCATCGCGAGTGGAAACAAGCCCATTACCCGGCCCCGCATCTCGTCACTCACCGCGTACTGCACGATGGTCGAAGCCGACACCATCGTCCCCACCAACGAGAAACCGAGCGTGAAGTTCACGACCGCGGTCAGAGGTATGAGCCGCGAGTGCCCGAAGATGATCGCGCTGACCGCGAACGTCAGCGTCATCGCGCAAAGCGTTGCCCCGCGCCGCGCCAGCGCATGCTGATGCGCGAACACGAACGAGCCAACCATCGCGCCCAGTCCCCACGTCATGGCGATCGCCCCGAACTGTGCCTTGCTCAACCCCAGCACGCTCGTCATCCATACCGGCCCAAGTGTCGATGGCCCGGGCATGCCCACCACGTACAGGATCAGCACCATCAGCACGACCCCGAAGATCGTCGGCTCGCGCCACGAGTAGGCGAGTCCGGCACGCACGTTGCCGAGGACGCTCTCGGCCCGGTCTGCCTCGCCAACACTGTGATACCGCAGCGACGAGATCAGCGGCAGAATCAGCAGCCACGCCCCCAGGGACCCCGCGTACACATACCCTGCATCGAACATGCCGTTGAGCACGCCGGCCAGCGGCAGGGCCAGCGGCGCCGCGAGCTGCTGGCCGATCATCTGCAGACTGATGCCATTGGAGAGGTCGCCCATGCCAACGATGGCCGGAATGCTCGCCGTGCGCGTAGGCATATCGATCGCCATATTGCCGGCGGCGAGGAAGGTGAGGGCCAGTAACGCTGCCATCGTCGCTTCGCCGAACGGGTTGGCAATCATCAGAATGGCGATGAGTGCGTTGAGTGTGAGCGCCGTCGACTCGCAACCGAGCAGCACGCGCCGGCGTTCGAAGCGGTCTGCGATTGCGCCGCCAAGCAGACTGAACGCCAGCAGCGCCAGGCCCCGGCTCGCTGCGAGCAGCCCCACGTAGAGCACCTCACGCGAGGCGTAGGTGTCTTCGATCCAGAAGATCTGCGTCAAAAACTGCACCGGCATCGTGAAACCAACGATCGTCGAGCCGGCCAGGAGCAGCTGGAAGTCGCGGTGTCGTAGCGCGCGCATCGATTCGTACTGCCCGAAGAACGCCGAAATCATGCCGCGCAGTATAGACGCCCCACATGCGGAAGAATGCCGCTTACGACCGCGCCATCAGCCTCCGGACATGCGCAGAGTCCAGGTACTCATCGATCCGCGTGATCTGGCCGTCGTTCACAGTCCCCACCATGCACGCAGGAATCTCGAGCCTCACCCCGCCCGGCCCCGTCGCGCGCAGCACATGCTGCTGGACGAACCCGCCCGGCGTCTCCAGCACTCGGATCTCCTCGTAGCGCAGGTCCGTCACGTTCCGGGTCAGCCAGCGGAGCGTCCGCAGGTTCTCACTAAGACTCTGCTCCACGCCATCATAGTTATGCCAGATGACGATTGTCGGTGCGTACAACTCCTCTACCGCTGCGATGTCCCCGGCCTCGATAGCTGCGAACAGGCGTTTCGCGATGGCGGTGGGCGAATCAGCGAATGATGACGTCATGCCGGTAGCTTACGGCACGCGATCTCGACGAGCGGTGACACGGCGCACAACGTCCGAACCCGTAACCACGGCGCCGGACGCCCCGCCTTCAAACGCTATCGACCGATATTGCATTTATCAGGGTTAACCCCTACTGTTATAGATGACTTGCAGCACTCTTCTGCGGGGACGCGGGGCCGCTCGGAGTGCAGGGCAGACACAGCCTGGAACGGACGGTCGTGGGGCAGGTCAGGTTCCATTCTTGGCGCACACCCGGTGAAAGGGATGGCGCAGGTGTCTCACACAAAGCAATTCAATCACTCACGCCCTACACGCGCATGCCCTGCGCAATCCTGTTGTGCGTCCCTTCACCGCTCGCGATGTGCGGTGGACGCGCGCAGGCCGTCGGCGCCCGTGATCGATTCAGCAGATTCTCGTGCCGGACCGCAGTGCCGCTGCCCGGTGATGCACGTGGGATAGGGTGCGCAGGCCCGTCCCTGCCCCCTCCCCCGCAAGGGGGAGGGGGATTTTTGGTTAAGGAGTGTTCGGCGGCCGCGGTCATCAAAGCTGTAGGGACTGCCTCAGTGGATCTGCTTTTTTTTTTGCCTAACATGTCCTGGCGCCGGCGTGTGAGCGGCGGAGGTGATGATGGCGGACCAGCTTCAGCGGTTTCCCGGTGTGCGGGCGTGGTTGGCGGCGGCAGTGCTCGTCGCAATGGCAGCCTTTGGCTTGACAGCATGCGGCGGGAAACACCAATCGACAGCCACGAACACCGCGACCGCAGCAACCGCTACCCCAGCAACCGCTTCTCCAGCAACCGCTGCTCCAGAACCACAGGTTACGCTCCCGATGTGGAGCCCCGACAAGCGTACAGGCATCGCGGAGATAGACGCGGTGATCGCGGCCGTAACAAGCGGCCAGGCGGGACCTCTGCTCGGGCTGGTCAAATATGAGAAAGTGGCGTGCAGCACTAATCCGCCAGGTCCAAAATGCGGCGCCGATCAGCCCGAGGGCACCGAGGTCGACGCGTTACAGGTGACCGACTGTGTGGGCCACATGCTTGGCAAGACAGACGTTCAATCGTTTGCTGCGAAGATGGTCCCAGCGAACCTCTATGCGGTCTTCCGCGATACGAGTGGCTACCGCCAGGTCATCTTCGACCGCGAGACGGGGCAGGGTGTGGTGACACGCGTGACGCTGGACAATGACGGGGCGGTTATCGGGCTCGCAGTGTCATGCGAAGAGGCCGGCGCTGACCGGCTGGCGATGCTGACGGAAGCGCGGATCGCCTACCAGTACGCACCGGACCGGTTCATCCTGCCACCGCCGAAGTAATGGCACGCGCTACCGCTCGTACCGCCCCAACACCAGGCAGCTGTTCTGCCCGCCGAAGCCGAAGCTGTTCTTCAACGCGTACCGCACTTCGCGTTGCCGCGCCTCGTGAGGCACGTAGTCCAGGTCGCAGGCGGGGTCCGGGTGGTGCAAGTTGATCGTCGGGTGGATGGTCCCCGACTCGATCGTTTTCACCGTCGCAACCGTCTCCATGCCGCCACTCGCGCCGAGGCCATGGCCGATCATGCTCTTGGTGGCGCTGATGGCGACTTCGTAGGCCTGCTCGCCGAAAACGTGCTTGATAGCCGCCGTCTCAGCCGAATCGCCAGAAGGCGTCCCTGTCGCGTGGGCGTTCACGTAGTCCACCTGCTCAGCGGTGATGCCCGCATCGCGGAGGGCTTCGGACATCGCGCGCGCCGCGCCTTCGCCATTCTCGGCCGGGGCGGCGACGTGGAACGCGTCGTTCGAGCAGCCAAACCCAAGAATCTCAGCATAGATGCGCGCCCCCCGTGCGAGCGCGTGCTCTTCGCTTTCGATAACGAGTGCCCCGGCGCCTTCGCTCGGCACGAAGCCTTCACGTGTCGCATCGAACGGACGGCTTGCCCCCGCGGGGTCGTCGTTGGAGTTGGTCTGTAGCGCGCGCATCACGCTGAATCCCGCGAGGCCGAGTTCGCTGATGCCCGCCTCGCAGCCGCCGGTAAGCACCACATCGGCGCGCCCGGTGCGGATGACCATTGCGGCCTCGCCCACGGCCTGGGTCCCCGCCGCACACGCGGTCGAGATCGTGCCGTTGTAGCCGCGCGCGCCAAACTGCATCGCAACCTGCGCCGCGGCCATATTGGCGAGCGTGCGAGGGAAGTAGAGCGGGTCCAGGCGCATACCGCCGCGTTCGAGCAGGGTGCGGACACCTTCCTGGATATCCGGGTAGCCGCCGCCCCCGTTGCCGACAAGCACACCGACACGCGTCGTGTCCTCACGGGCGAATTCGAGTGCTGCGTCTTCGAAAGCCTGGCGCGCCGCCGCGACCATGAACTGCGAGAAGCGTGCCATGCGGCGCGCGGCCTTGCGCTCAATGTACTGCGTCGGGTCCCAGTCCTTGACTTCGCCCGCGACCTTGCACGGGTACCCATCAGAATCGAAGAGCGTAATCGGCCCGATCCCCGAGTGTCCGTTCGTCAGGGCATCCCAGTAGCTGGCAACTGTCTGCCCCGCGGGGGTGATTGCACCGAGGCCGGTGACCACCACACGAGTGCGCCCTGCCAGCTTCTCGTCCATGGCATAAGGGTAAACAGCCAGACTCGAACAGGGAACCGGTTCCCCTGCATCTGCGTAAGCGGAGAGCCAAACGTCGCCGCGGGGCTAGCCGCGTGCCATTCCGTGATACTCAGGGTTCGGCATGATCCCGGCGCCACTCGAAAGCCGGTTAGTGTAGTTGAACATCGCCGTGATTTCGACAATATCCCACACGTCCTCATCACTGAATCCCTGGGCGCGCAACTCATCGATGTCCTCTTCGGTGCACGTCACAGGGTCGAGCGTGAGCTTCACCACGTAATCGAGCATGGCCATCTGCTTCTCCGAGAGCCCCGCCCTCCGGTAATCGAGCGTGATCCGGTCGCCCTTCACCGGGTCGTGCAGCAGCGCCCGCACCGCGAACCCGTGCGCCGTGAGGCAATAGAGGCACTGGTTCTGCATCGAAACGACGACAGAGATCATCTCTCGCTCGGCCCTGCCAAGGCCCTCGGATGGCAGCATTAGGTCTTCGAAGTGCAGCCGCCAGCGGTTGAACCGCTCTTCGCGCCACGCGAACGCGAGGAACACGTTCGGCACGAAGCCGAGCTTCTCGTCGAGTTGTTCGAACAGCGCCTGCGTTTCAGGCGCGAGGCTCGCCCGCTCGGCGATCGGGAACCACGAGATGCGTTCATCCATGGCGCATAGCCTACGTGCGAGGGGAGTGGTTGTCAGCATCTGCCCGAAGTCGCGGTCGGGCCCGATCACAGGTAGCCTGAATGTGACGATGCAGGGCGGCATGAGCGCCGCACCCAGGCGGCGATTTCGAATGAGGTAGCAGATGAGCAACGAGAGTGTCCGGGAAGCTGCAGCGGAACTCTTTCCCGGCGGCGTCAATAGCCCTGTCCGTTCGTTTCGGTCCGTTGGCGGGCGCCCGGCCGCAATTGTGCGCGGCGCGGGGCCGTATGTCTTCGA